>JAQTVL010000472.1 GCA_028706835.1 Phycisphaerae bacterium
AGAAGATTGACTGTTGAGAGCCGCCGAACGCGACGTAGGGGTCGTTGGCACCCACGAGGCGCATGACTTCGAGTTGTGCGCCAGCCTCGCCGTTGTCGTCGGTGGCCTTGAAGATGACGGTCGCGCTGTCGGACGTGGCGGTCGCGACGATAGAGCCGTCGTGGAAGGTCACGTCGCCCACGTCGATGAAGGGCTTGTCCGCGCCGGTCAGCCCCGTGCCCAGTGTGAGCGTGTTGATGGTGATGGCGTTGATGGTGCCGCCCTCCACCTTGTCACCGCTGATTTGGTCAGCCGCAAGGGTCAGAGTGCCGGCAGACACGTCGAGCGTGCGAGAGGCGCCGACGGTGACGTTCGCGTTTGATATGGTGTTCCCGCCGCCAGCGACCGCGCCGCCCAGTGTGAACGCGGGCATGGTGAGGCCCGAGGCGGCAACGATGGTCGCAGCGGCAGAGAAGGTCAGTGCCCCCGCACCACCGGAGAGGGTCAAGCTGGCCGCACTGATGTCGTTCAGATAGGTCGTGGCCGCGTACTGCACCCACGTCGAGCCGCCGTCGGCGGTGATGAACTCTTTGCCCGTGTCGGTCTCGTAGCAGATGCTACCGACGCCGCACGAGGCGGGCTTGGTGTCAGTCGAAGCCCCGATGTAGCGATTGGGGATTGCCGTCTTCACGAACGCAGCCATGTGGTGTCCCCCTTGTAGAGCGTCCAGGTGGTACCGTCAGCCGTGATGTACCAGGCTCCGGTGTCGGTCTCGTAGCAGAGCGAGCCGATAGAGGCGGTAGCGGGCTTGTCGGCGGTGGATGCGCCGAGGTAGATGCTGGGGATGGCCATCTTCACGAACGGGTCAGGCATTGCTCACCGCCTTGTCCTCGTGGGCTTCAAGAACCTTATCCTCGATGTGCGCCGGGTTGCCGCACTCGGTACAGCGGCGGATGCCGTCAGGCCCCGTGAGGAAGTATTTGCACTTGTGCCCTTCGATTGTGTCCTCGGGCTTCACCGGAGCGGGCGCGCCGCATTCGGTGCATATGCGGGCACCACCGGGGCCGGGACGGAAGTACAGGCACTTGTGGCCCTCGCCTGCGGGCTTGCCGCAGACGGAACAGACGCGCACGCCCTCGGCGTTCGTCGAGTAGTATTGACACTTGCATTTCTTGACCATCGGATTCCTCCGTTTGATTTCAAGGTAAACGGGGCCGGGTGGGAGTGCCCGGCCCCGGGAGGAGCCTGCCGTACCCTTACGTTACGGTCAGGCCGGGAATGTGACGAACGGGAATGCCGCGAGCAGGGTCATGGGCTTCAACTCGATGGTCGCCGGGAGTTCGACGGGTTCAAGGTCGAGTGTGACTTCCTGTGAGTACAAGATCGCCACGTCGGCGCTGAATGCCTCCATCGCCGGGGTGTTGGGCTTGACCTGTATCTGTCCGTTCTCGCCCTTCTCGCCGTGCTTCTCGATGAGCTTGTTGCGCTCCTCGTTTATGACCTTCGCCTCGGCGGTGACGGCCTTTCCTAGCCGCGCCAGCTTGAAGCTCAAGGCGATCGGCAGCGCCATGCCCATGAGTTCGCCCAATCCCTGAGTCGCTGTGATGATGTCCTGTGCTGTTACCTTCAACTACTCCTCCTGTGAATCGTTCCTACTTGGCCGGCTTGCCCCTGGCAGTCTTGACGAAGCCGCTGGATACCTCGACGTACTTCGCAAGGTCTCCCTTTGCCAATTCCTTGACGAGCTTTTCGAGGTGGATGGTGACGGTTTCGTCCTTGACCGCAGAGTACGAGTGGATGACGTAATCGCCGTCGTCCGTGTGGGGCGAGAGTACGGTCACGTTGCCCGCAGCGTCCATCGCCTTCATCTCCGATGCAGCGTCCGCGCCTTCCGCGTAGAGCGAGCAGCAGTTGTTGAGTGCGCCCGCCGGAGCGGTGCCGACGTAGAGGTGCAGGGAGTTGGTGCCGACGGTGCCACGGGTCGCGGTGCCACCGATGCGGAAGCCTTCCTCGGCGTCCGCTATGCCGACGTAGCCCTTGGTGCCGTGGCTCGTGGACGAAAGGACGAGGTTGCCGTTCTCGGCGGCGGAGCCATAGAGGACGCTGTCAACAAGGTTCAGGGCATTGGCAGCAAGGGTCAGTTCGGCGGTGCCGCCAATCTCGAACTTCCAGTTGGCGCCCACGGCATTCAGGTGAGCGTCGGTCTCGTCGGTCGAGACGGCGACGTACTCGGTGGCCGGGGTGGTCGCGCCGTGGATGTAGAGAGTGGGGTTCGTGGCGGCTGCAACATCCCAGTCGGTCGCGATGTCCGCGCCCTGGCAGATGTGCATGGCGAGCGAAGCCCCGAGGCCGAGAGCGAAGGCGTGGTTGTCGGCGTCGCCGGTCGACCACCGCATGACGACGTCGGACGAGGCACCGATGGCGAAGTCGACCGCATCCGCGAGGACAGAGGTGGTGCCGAGGAAGGTAGCGGCGCCGGACGCGACGTAAAGAGCGTGGTTCGCCACGCCCTCGGTCGGAGCGTTGGCGATGTAAACGGTGGCCGCATTGGTGATGGTGCCGGTGCCAGCGGTGATGTTGGGTTCGGCCACGTACAGAGAGGCGATGGCCGCATGGGTGCCTGCGCCCGCGGAAGTCGTGGTACTGGCGGTCGGCGCAATCCAGACGATCGACGCACTCTGATTGACCTCGAGCGTCTTGGCGACGTTGCCAACCCACAGCCGGACGTCGATGTCGGAGACGTCGGTGTTGTCACCGATGACGACACAGTCCTTGCCGCCGTCCACATAGAGGGCGTACTGCAGGCCGTTCGATTCGACGCGGAAGTCGCGGTCGTTGCTCGCGTCGTTGAACACCGTGCCGGTGGAGGCGATGAGGGCCTCGGTGGTGGCGTCTACCTGGAGCGCAAGGCTACCCGCGGCCACGTTGATGTAGCCGGAGGTCGCGTCGTGGTAAATCTTGACGTAGTCCGTCGCGGGGGTCGTGTCGCTGTGGATGTACAGGGACGGGTGAGTGTCGGCGGCGACGTTCCAGTCGGTTGCGATGGCGGTCTTGTCCGCGATGTGGAGGGCCTGATTCGCGTCGGCGAGACCGATGACGAGGGTGTGGTTGTCGGCGTCGCCGGTTTCCCAGCCGATAACGGCGTCGTAGGACGTGCCGAACTCGAACTCCACAGCGTCAATGACCATCGCCCTGTGCGCGTGGTCGGAGCGGGAGAACGACGTCGCAGCACCTTCCGCGTTGGCCGCGGCGAGTGAGCCGTCAGCCGGGGCGGCGCAGGTAACCTCGTGCTGGTGGTCTACCCGCGCGACACCGTTCTCGGTGCCGGCGGATGCGGAGTCGTCCGGCGTGATGGCCTGCATGACGCCGACTGCGCCGTACGACCAGTTGACCTTCGCGGACGGGATGCTGTTGTCGTCGAACACCGAGGCGCAGGTCGCGGCATTGAAGAAGGCAGCGGCAATCTTCGCCCTGCCGGTCTCATCGGCTGAGAGACAGCCATCCGCCAGTTTGGCCGCGTTCCAGATGCCATCCGCGAAGATGGCCCTGCTATCGGCGTCGGCCGCGAAGGCGTTGGCCGCAAACAGGGCATCGCAGTTGGCGTTCGTCAGAGCATCGGCGGCGATGGTGTCGAGCAGGGTCGCAGCGTCGAAGAAGCCCGTCTGAATCTTCGCCCGCCCGGTTGCATCCGCGGAGAGACAGTCGTCGGCGAGGTAGGTGGCGGTCCAGATGCCGGCCGCGAAGATGGCGCGGGAGTCCGCATCGGCGGCGAAGGCCGAGGCTGCGAATATCGCGTCGCAGTTGGCATTCGTCATGGCATCAGCGGCAACGAGGTCGGTGACGGTTGCCGCGTCGAAGATGCCGGTCTGGAACTTGCCACGGCCCGTCGCATCGGCGGTGAAGAAGTCGGCGCCGAGAGCGGCAAGGGCAAGTGCATCGCCCTTCGTTGAGCCGGAGTGATCGTGCGCGCCGAGGGCGTGGACGTGGTTCATCGGCGCGGCGGTCGTGCCGTCACCGGCGGCATTTGCCGTCGAAGTACCGGCAGCGGCCATGTCGCTGACTACGCCGAGGGCGACGCTG
>JAQTVL010000473.1 GCA_028706835.1 Phycisphaerae bacterium
CGCTGGCGGCCAGTTTGATCGCGCTCGCATTGGCTGCGGCGGTCGTGGCCGTCCATTTGTCCAATCCCGGCGTGATCGAGCGAACGCCTGGGCCCAACCTGTTCATCCTGGTCAACAGCACGCTCGCCCTCGGCGTCGACGGCCTGAGCGTCTGGCTGCTCGCCCTGACCGCCCTGCTCGTGCCGCTGGCCATCCTGGGCAGCACCGCCACCGTGCGGCAGCAGCCCAAAGCGTATTACGCGCTGATGATGCTGCTGGCGGCGGCGATGCAGGGGGCGTTCCTGGCCCGCGACCTGCTGTGGTTCTACATCTTCTTCGAGTTCACGCTGATCCCGCTGTTCTTCATCATCGGCATCTGGGGCGGCCCGCAGCGCCGGGCGGCGGCGACCAAGTTCTTCATCTACACGCTGGCCGGCACGCTGATCACGCTGGCCACGTTCCTCTACATGGCCTCGGTGAACAATCTCGACTTCAGCTTCGCCAGCCTGGCCGGCACGCTGGCCGACCTGCCGCGCGGCACGCAGTTGCTGCTGTTTGCCGGCCTGTTCCTCGGCTTCGCCATCAAGGTGCCGCTGTTCCCGCTGCACACCTGGCTCCCCCTCGCCCACACCGAGGCGCCAACCGCCGGCTCGGTGCTGCTGGCCGGCGTGCTGCTGAAGCTGGGGACCTACGGGTTTCTGCGGATCGGCATCGGCTTCCTGCCGTCAGCCGCGCTCGCCGTCGCGCCGCTGATGGCCACCCTCGGCGTCGCGGGCATCATCTACGGGGCGCTGGCGGCCTGGGTGCAGCGCGACTACAAGCGGCTGATCGCCTACTCGTCGATCGCGCACCTTGGGTTCTGCATGTTGGGCATGTTCTCGCTGCGGGCCGCGGGCATCACCGGGTCGGTGCTGGTCATGGTCAACCACGGCATCTCGACCGGGGCGCTGTTCCTGGTGGCCGGCATGATCTACGACCGCTACCACACCCGCGAATTCGACGCCCTCGGCGGGCTGGGCCGGCGAATGCCGGTCATCTCGGCGTTCCTGGTGTTCTTCGCGCTCAGTTCGCTGGGCCTGCCGGGGCTGAACGGCTTTGTCAGCGAGTTTCTCGTGCTCATCGGCGCGATCGCCAGCGGCCGGGCGGAGGGCCACCTGCCCGCAGTGCTGGGCGTCGGCTACGCGGTCGTCGCGGCGTTCGGCATTGTGCTGTCGGCGGTGTACCTTCTGTATCTCGTCGGGCGGCTGGTGTTCGGGCCGCTGAAGGAACCGGACGTTGCGGGGCACGGACCCACGGCGGCGGGCCCGAGGACGGGCCGGCTCGCTGAGGAGGAGGCGATCGTTCTCCCGCCCGACGCCTCCGCCCGCGAGTGGGCGATCCTCGTGCCGCTGGCTGTCTTCGTGCTGCTGCTGGGCCTCTGGCCGGCGCCGGTCACGCGGTCGATCAACGGGCCCGCGAACCGGCTGCTGGATGGCGTGCGAGCAGTCGAACAGGCACGCTATGATGCCCGGGTCGAAGATATCAGGCAGCAATGTGCAGCGAATCTTCGCGGGTTCGGTGAAGCGTTCAGGGCGTATCAGAGTCGTAACCAGTCGACCAGGCCTGCTGGTTTGGTGAGCCAAAGCCGGCCTGACGATACAGCACATGAAGGAACTCGGCCTTGAATCACTACGCCGTCAACCTGGTGCTGGCGCTGCTGCCGGAGATCGCTCTGCTGGCAGGGGGAATGCTGATCGTCCTGCTGCTGGCGACGCAATCCACAGCCGAGGGCGACTGCGCCACAACGCACCGCCGGGCGGCCTGGGCGGCGCTGTTCACCGTTTTCGCCGCGGCGATGCTGCTCCAACTCGGGCCGCGGGTTTCGCCCGACGAACTCCGCCCGCCCGCGCCGCAGTCGCACCTGCTGGCTGCGTCGCAGCCGGCCGGCGTCGTCATGCTCGGCCCGCCGGTCCTCGCGCTCGACGGCACCACGCGGGCGGTCCGCTGGGCGGCCATCTTCATGGGCGTGCTGCTGATCGGCGGCAACTTCGGCTGCCCGGAAAACGTGACGAGCCGCCTCAAAATGGCCGGGCGGGGCTCGCCCGAGTTCTTCATGCTGCTGCTGTTTTCGCTGGCGGGCCTGATGCTCGTCGCGTCGGCCAACGACCTGATCGTGCTGTTCCTGGCGATCGAGCTGACCAGCCTGCCGACAGTAGTGGCGGTGGTACTGTCGCGTCCGCGGCACGGGGCGATCGAGGCCGGCGGGAAGTATTTCTTCCTGTCGGCCCTGTCGGTCGCGTTCCTGCTGCTGGGCCTGGCCTATGTCTATGGCGCGACCGGCACGACCAGCCTGGAGCGGATCACGTCGATGACCGCGTATGGCTGGGCCGGGGCCAAGGGGCCGATCGGGCTGGTCGCGGTGTCGCTGGTGGTCGCGGGGCTGGCGTTCAACATCGCCGCGTTCCCGTATCACGTCTACCTGGCCGACGTCTACCAGGGCGCCGCGGCGCCGGTGTCGGGTTGGCTGGCGTTCGTAGCCAAGGCCGCCGGCTTCGTGGCGCTGGCCAAGGTGCTCGTCGCGGTGGCCGGGCCGGTGCGGATGTTCGACCTCGGCTGGGTGGGCGAGCCGGTATGGCAGCGGTTCATCGCCGGCCTGGCGGTGGCGACGATGCTGGCCAGCAACGTGCTGGCGTTGCGGCAGCGGAGCGTCAAGCGGATGCTCGCCTACAGTTCGGTCGCCCACAGCGGCTACATCCTGGTCGCGCTGCTGGTCGTGCCCGAGCCCGGCGAGACGCTGCCGATCGTGGCGATGTTTTACCTGGTCGGCTATGGCCTGGCGAACCTCGGCGCGTTCCTGACGCTCTCCGCCGCCAACCCCGACGATTCCCGCGAAGCCGACACCTTCGACGACCTCCGAGGCCTGGCCAGGCGTAAGATGCCCCTGGCGGTTGCGATGGCCATCTTCGGCTTCTCGCTGATGGGCCTGCCGATCACCGTCGGCTTCATGGGCAAGGTGTTCGTGTTCGTCGGCGCCTACCGGGCGGGGTTTGCCTGGCTGGTGGTGGTCGCACTGATCAACTCCGCGATCGGCGTCGCGTACTATCTGCGAATGGTCGCCAGTTGCTGGCTGGACGTGCTCGATCCCGCCTCCGATGATCCCTCTCCCGTTGGGAGAGGGAGCCAGGGCGAGACTGCCGCTCCGCCGCGCCCGACCCCGTCGCTGGTGATCGCCGTGTTGGCGGTGCTGACGGTCGGGTTTGGCCTGCTGCCCGCGGGCCTGTTCCGGCCGATGGCCAGCGAACGAACCGTGCGCGAGATTCTCCACCCCGCCCCGCCGCCGGCTCCCCCGCGGCGACCGCCCCTCGCCTCCGCGCCCGCCAGGCCATGAGAATGATCGCGTGCGGGATCAGCAAATCGAGACTGAAGCACGATTGCGGGGCCGCCAACAGCCCGCGAAGCGGGCGGAGGCGTGTAGCCGCACGCGCGAGCCTGCGGAATGATCGCGTGAATCAGGCAAGCCCACGAAGTGGGCGAAGGTCGGGTTGCTCTTGACGCTGGCGGGTTCGGCAACGCTGCCGCCGCCCCTCCGGGGCTTACAGTTTACGGGCGGGATGTCCCGCTGTCCGGCTGCCCGAGGAACCCGTCGAGGTAGTACTCGCCGTAGCCGCCGATCCCGCACAGAACCGTTTTGAGCCTTCGATCCATGTCGTCTCCAGATGCGTCACCAGCGAACAGGCGATCAGCCGGCGGCGCCAGCCCGTCCCGAATATTCTGTCCGCGTTGATTCTACAGGACGCACGCCTGTTGCCAAGAAGCGCGACGATGCCCCCTGGCCGCCCGCGAAGGCGGCCGGCATAGGGTGGGGGCAGGCCGATCACTGTAATGGGCTGGGCCGCGGTGGCGGCTGAACCTGTTGGCTGGCTGGGGGTTCCGAAATACACATGGCCATAAGTGCAGGTATCGAGATGAACTGTCGCTCGCGGATACAGGGGTTAGGTCAGTTTCGAGGTTCTTTTGACCCGCTGGCCGGCGCGGTTACTGCGGGATGCTGTCGCGTACCGGCGGGATGCTGTCGGGCG
>JAQTVL010000025.1 GCA_028706835.1 Phycisphaerae bacterium
GGGCCTTGCCGCACACTCGACAGGCGACAGCCAAGGTTTGGGTTGCCGGCGCGACGGCCACTTGTGGCCGGCCGTCAATGCCAAGCTCGCGGCGTTTCCGCTCGCAAGCCGCTCTCAGGTCATCGCCGTTCATGGTTCGCCCGCCTTCGGTTGTTCGCCGGATCGAATCGCCAAGTGGTTGTAGCTCACCTTCAGTGCCGGGGCCGGGATGAAGGTTGACGGGGCGGCCCGGCCTTGGGTCTTCGGATCGAATAGCCCTTGCCAGCCTTGGGTAATTGACCGCTCGATACTGGCGATTGCTCCATCATGGCCAAATGCCGCGAGCTGTCCCGCCTGTCGTTTGATCGTGGCTGGGGTCAGGGGCTTGCGGGCCTGTTGCCGGTAGGCTGTCCATTCAGTCCAGGCCAGCCGGAATCGGTCGGTGTTCAATGCCAGGGGCAGATAGGGAAGGATTGCTTGCCAAGGATCGGCGGGGGCAGTCGCCTTGCCGCTCGCCTTCTTATGGGTCTGGTTCAATTGGTTTGTCTGGTTCAGTTCTACTTTTCGGAGCGCTTCCGCTCTACTTTTCGGAGCGCCGGCGCTCCGGTTTGTAGAGCGCTCCACTTTTCGGAGCGCTTCACTTTCCGGCGCGCTTCGGCCAGTCAGGCGGTAATGGTTCGATCTTCCATTGCCCGGCCGTTCAATGGTCAGCATCTTGGCGGTTGCCAGCCATTCAAGATTGCGAATGACGGTGGCTACCGATAGCCCCGAATCGCTGGCAATTGTCCGAACCCCCGGCCAGCAGTCGGCATTGCGGCCGATCCTGTCAGCCAGGATCGCAAAGACGATCTTGCCGGCCGGCGGGGTTCGCCGCGCGGCGGCCAGGTCAGCCGACAGCTTGTAGAACCGCTCGGCTTTCGGTCGGGTCGGTTCGTTCATGGTCTGCCCCCTCGCATGGCCTGCCAGCGCTCGCGGGCCGGGCAGCCGGCTTCGATCCAGCGGCGTAGCTCATCGGCTCGCCACAAGGTTCGGCGGCCAAGTCGGATCGGCAACGGCACTTTCCCGGCGCTGGCCAGGGCCAGGTAGTGCGAGCGAGACACCCCGCACAGGGCGGCGGCGGCCACGGTGTCCACCAACAGCGGGGCGACAGCGGCCGGGCCGGCAGGCGGCGGCGCTGAACCACTCGCGGCCGCAGCAGCGGGCTGGCGATCGACAACGGCGGCTCCCTGCGGGTCAGCGGTCATTGGCGGCCCCCTTCGCTGGCCGGAAGAACCGGACCTTGACGCCAAGCCGCACAAGCTGTCGCTGAGCTTCGGCCCCTCGCTCGAAATCGTTGTCCAGCCGCGCCCTTTCTAAGACTACGAACCATGCTGTTGCACAATCGCGCGGGTCGGCGTCGATGGCCGGCTTGTCGTTCTTTCTGGTCATAGGCCATTGCTCCGAAAAAGCCCTTCGGAGAATGGGCCAAGGTAACAGGCAGGTAACGTCAGAAAATGCAGATTGGCCTTGTTTTGCCGCGCAGAATCCATGTCGGGGGTAACATCAAAGGTAACATGTTACCTTTCGGATTCCGCTTCAAGTGTGCCGTCCTTGTCCTTGCTCCCCCTGGGCATATCCGCCCGGCCACTTGCCAGGATTTGCCGAGCGCGCTGAAAGTCAGCCATTCGCGATAGGCTCTTGACGTGGCAGCCGGCGGCTTTGGCAATGGTTGCATTCGACCAGTCGGGATGGTCCGTCAATGCCGCAAGGGCCTTTGCTTCCTTGCTCAACTTCAACGAATTCGCCGGCGGCGGCGTTATGGGCGCTACCGGGGCCGACGCGGGCGCAGGGCCGGCGGGGGCCGCCGTTCCGTTGCCCTGGGGCGCGTCCGGTTCTGCCTTCTGCCGTGTCGCTTTCCCCCGCAGCCGCAAGCGAATTGCCGCTTCCTGGATCGCCGGCTTGATCGTCGGCCAGTCCTTGCGGGCTTGGCGGTAATCCCTCTTGTCCAGCGCGTTGACAAGCGTTAGGACCGACTGGGCGTCTTGCCCCGCGCTGACCAGCGCCGCGGCAATTGTCTTCCCGGCGACTACCACTCCTTCCCGCGATTTCTCACGCTCTACTGCCCCTTCGGCCCGAAAGTCAAAATCACCATTGCCGGTTCGGATTGGTCTTAGCCTTGCCGCCAGGCAGCCATCAACATCAACAATCCAGCGATCGACTTGATCGGCAAGTGGCGTTACTGCGGCTTGCAGGCCGTCCGCGTCCGCCGCCGGCGGTGTCGGTGTCACGAAGCCGTTCTGAATCAGCCGGGCGAGTTCATGGACGACGCGCCGGGCGTCCATCATGACGGATTCCGCCCTCATCCTGGCACGTTCTTGCTTCTCCCGATTCTTGCTCCACAAGTCGGCGGCTGTGCATTGGGTGTCCACTTCCGCAACGGCGGCCTTCGCCTCGTTCCACTTGTCCGCCAGTCGTTGCCGGGTCATGGCGTCGCCGGGATGATCGATCAGCCCCACAATGCGATCTTCAAACCGACTTTCAAAGGCGGCGATACAGTACGCCCATTGCCATCCGCGGCTGTCAGGCCCCCTTAGTTCCTGGGTCCATTGCTTCAGGTCGGTCACAAGCGCGTTGATCGCCTCCAGCATGTTCCACCTGTCTGCGAAGACGGGCCGGCCTGGCGTCATCGGCGCTGGCCCAACTGGCGGATGAAGTACGGGACCTTCCGATGTATCACCGTGCCGAAGCGGACATCCAGTTCCTGGAACAGGTGGTATTCAACGTACGCGGAATCCCCCAGGAACCGCTTGATCTCCTTGGCGACGCGCAGCCCTTCTTTGCGCGGGCCTGTCCAGTCAAACTCTTCCGACCGCTCCGGGATGATGTTCAGGTCAATCGAATCATGCCACGCCCGCAACCGCGAAACCAGATCGGCGGGCAGGCCCAAGTACTCCGGGCGCAGACAAGCCCCCGTCGCGACGGACCCGGGAAAAGGTATGTCCCATAGCCCGGTAGACCCGTAGTCGAATTCAACGCGGACAAATCGGGCGTAGTTGCTCAGGTAGCGGTCTTCTATGAACTCCCATACGACCAGTTCGTCCGCCGGGTCCAGGACTTCGTAAAAGGTCGGCCGGTACAATTTCAAATCGTGCTTCTTCCATTGCCGGTACTGCGCGTCGTACTTCCCGCTCACCTTCGCCCGCGCCCGCAATTCAACCCGCCAGTTGTTGTCGTAGTTGATCGGCCCCCACGCCTTCAGCCAGGCGCTATGAATGCGGCGGCGGTTGAAACGCCGGGTCTTGGGCAACGGCAGTTGCGGTAATTCGCAGCCGTCCCAGAAGTGGCCGTCGCAATGTATGTGCGTTGTCCATTCTTCATTGCCGCCGAAGTTGTAGAGAATCATCACCGGCAAGTCGCGATAGCGTTTCGGCACCATCGCCAGCAACGCCCGGTCGCGTTCCGGCTGCCCCACGGTGCGTTCGTTGTCGTGATACAGCCCGACAACTTCCAGCCCGTGTTGCCGGGCCACGGGGCCGGCCTTCTCGATCGCGTCGGCGATGTTGGCGAACCGGCCATCCGTGCTTTCCCAACGCTCCGTCCGGCCAACGGGCAGACTGGCGATGAAACACAACGGCCGGCGCAACCCAAGAAGAATGCCGTAACCTTCGAGCGGATAGACGGCGGAGCAATGCTTGATCGCCCGCTTGCGGAATTGGTGCGTCCTGAGCGGCGGCGCTGGCGTGAGCGTTGGGGCTATCATTCTTCCCTCCTCTGTCGGCACTGGCGATGGGAAGGCCAGATGCCTACCCGTTTAAGAACGGGTTCGATTCGGTCGGCGGCCGTCGTGCGCCCCATCGTTGCCCTCGGTCGTTGAATTTGCCTTATGCCGCTCGCGATGATACGCTGGACTTGGGTTCAGCACCCACGGCGGGACGGCTCCGCAAAGGCTCGCCGTGCGTAGGGCTGGATGGCGCGAACGCACCGTCGGCATCATCTGGACCCCATCTCACCAGCCACCACGTTTCCCGCGTCGGAGTCGAAATCATCCCCGATTCGTCACCCATGACCCCACCGGGCATCGACCAGTGGTCGTCAACCCAATTCGCGTCCACATTTCGGCAGCAAAACCCGCAGCAGTTCACGGATTGCGGTGTGCGCATCTACCAGTTCAACAGCCCGGCTCACCGTGCCTTGGCGGACAGCAACGCGAGCCTTCTTCACCAATCGCGTGTTGACGCCACGGCTGCGAAGCTCGCCAAGCGTCGCGCTACCATCAACGAACGGCTCAAAATCGGCCGCGTCGCCCTCAAAGGCGTGGGCGGCCAGTTCCCGCAACAGCCGGTCGGTCGTGATTCCACAGCGGGCCAGACGGGCGTCTACGGCCGCCGAAATGTCAACATTTGTTAGCAGCCGGTGGCCGGCCTGCCGGGCGGTCTTCGGGCCGAAGCCAGCGGCGACGGCCGCCTGGGTTGCGTTCAGGTACGTCGGCCGGCCAGCAGCCAGGTAGTGATTGACAAATTGCCGTCGCCGGGGCGTCAGCGCCCGACCGGCCAGCGGGGCTTCCGTGTCGCCCGACGCCCGGACCCGCTCGGATTGTCGCTCCCTCGCCATTGACTCGTCGCGCTCGCCATTGCCCATCCGTACGCAATCGACTATCGTTGAAGTGCCCGACGGAGGGGCAGGCGAGCCGCCTTCGGCCGCCGTCTGCCAGTTACCACGTCGGGCTTCTTTTCTCACAGTCGCCGGCCCGCTCTTGGTCGTGCTCTGCTTGAGGATTCAACCCGTGCCAGAATTCGGCTTGCCCGTGCCTTCCACCGGCGGCGCGGGCGGCGGCGGGTTCTCCCGATCCCGCCGCTCGGCCAGGAGCCGAGCCATTTGCCGGTTGAATGACGCCCGCTGCATTTCCGGCGGGTCGTCCTTGCAGACCACGATGTACCGCCTGCCCGGTGGCAGGACGGACGGTTGCGACCGGGGTGGCTTGGGTGGCTCGGGTTGTGACATTAGTTGCTTCCTCAGATGCGGTTGATTCTACCGCCGCTCGGCGGCCTGTCCAGCATCTGGCCGCCGTCCGATTTACCGTGCCTGTCACGCTTTCGCCGGGCGCGTGCCCAGGATCATTTCTTCGACTTCATGGGCAACGTCGGCCGACACGTTCGCGACGGCCTGTCGCTCGCGGCCAACTTCGGCCCGCTTCCGCGCCGCCATGTCAACAATCCCATGTTGCACGGCCAGCGGCGGAAGCGGGACAGGCAAGCCCCGAAGATCATTGCTGTTTATCGACGCCAGGTTGGTAGTTTGCTTCGCCCTTGACCGGAAGTAGTTTCGGGCGGGGCTTGTGTGCATGTACTCAAGGACATAGTGCGGCAATGCCATGTCGCCATTGACGCGGACTTTCAGGATATGGTTTTGGTGTACGCAGTCCGGGATTTCATCATTCCAGATTGCCGGCCGGCCGACAAGATCGGCGCTGTTGCCTTCGCATACCAGCAAGTCGCCCGCCTTCAGCCGGAAGGATTCCATTTCCGAATCGGGCACTTCAATATACTTGACGGTCCCCAGGTCCAACCGGCCCGCTTGCACGTTGGCGACGCGAAGGTACGGCCGGGCGTGCGCGCCGGGCCGGTTGCCGGGGCACTTTTGCAGCCCGTAGGAAACCGTGCCAATCTCGCCCAGGGCAGCCAGCGGATACTTCGCCTGGGCAAGTTGCCGGCCGCTTGCCAGATTGCGGCGAAGATAATCGACGCTCCAGCGCTCTAGGTCCTTCCAGTACACGGCGAAGACCTTGGGCAGCATGTCGGCTTCGGCGGCCTGAATACCCAGGCGTTTGAGAATGTCGCGCCCAATGTCGGCTTCCAGGGCGTTGGCCCGCGCCGTGGCCTGGGCGATAGTGGCCTGAGCTTCCTGCCAGCGCCGGACAATGGCCCGTTGGACGGCGAGCGGCGGAAGGGGCACTTCTATGTTTTCAAGGTCCGAAGGCTGCACGCGCTTGCGCCCGCTCGCCCCGCTTATCATGCTGTTGATCTTCTGCCGGAACGCGGACGTGCGAAACAGCAACTTGATGTATTCTGGTGAAGCTACGTCCGCCAGAACGCGGTAGACCGGGTATTCCGCACTCACCGCGACGGCAGGCATAGACATGGGCACAATCCCAATCGCGCCGTTCCTTACGTCAATCTTGGAGTAGAGCACATCGCCGGCCCGGGCGCAGAACAGCTTGCCCTTGAATCCTTTCTTGCCGTTAAGGTTACGCGGTTCTAAGTCGCCGCCAAAATGCAACGTTACCAATCGAAGGTCTGCAAACTTCGCCTTGGCGCGGTCAACAACATCGAAGCGGCGCTGCAAAGCGGCCGACAGGGGCCTTATCATTTCGGTCGGCCAGTTCCAGCCCACGCTGAAGAAAGACGACACGCTCCACCGGTCCAAGTCCTTGAACCATACTGCGAAGGCCCTGGGATTGGCGGCGGTGGTCATGCTTGCCCCCCAGGACAATGCCGGAAGATGCAGCGAGGCGAAACTGAAAAATGGCGGCCCTCGGGAATCTCGGGAAGGAAACACACAGCGTCGCCGCTGGAAGGTGTGCCCAAACTTCCCGGACCAGAGGGCTCTGGCTCGCTGGCTGTCAAAGACAGCCCCTCATACGCGAGATTATACCCGTTTCGGAATGGGGCGGCGTTCACGCTTCACCCCCGGCCAAGGCGAAGGCTCCGGGGTCTGTGCGGAAATCCCGGTACAGTTCCATGGCGGTCTTTGTCAGCCCGGCCGGGACGGTGGCGTTCGGGTAAAGCTCGTTGGCGTCCGGTTCGCCCGTCGCGGTAATGCCGACATGCTCGGCTTGGTACAGGAAGACCGGGTAGGCGAATCGCTCTTTCAGCAGCGTCCGCGTTTCGGCCCGGATTCGGTCTTCGGCCTGGCGCTCATACTGCCCCAGGGCGGATTGCCCGTCCTTCTGCCGCTTCCGATCCTTGGCGGCCTTGGCCGCGTCGATGTCGCTTTGCAGACGAGCGGTTTGGGTCTGGACTTCCGGGGCCAACTTCGCCCGGGTTTCCTTCTCCGCGTCGGCCCGCTTGCCGTCGAAGTCGGCCTGTTCCTTGACGGTGAATTTCTGCATGAACAGCAGCGACGCCTTGACCGTGGCCCCGGACGAATAGAAGGTTTCCTGGGGCAGGCTGACCACGGCCCGGACGAAGGCCCGGTCTTCGCAGAATTCGCGGACATAGGCCAGCGACGGGTTATTGAACACGCCTTCGGGTAGAACGATTCCCAGCCGGCCGCCCGGCCTCAGCAGCGACAGACAACGCTCAATGAACAGGATTTCCGTCTTGATCTTGCCGAGTTTGCCATTGCCGTTGTTGCGGGCCTTGGGCAACTCGAACAGCGTGGCAATGGGCTTGCCGACGGCGGCGCGGACTCGTGCATGGGCTTCTTGATAAGTCTTGCCGAAGAGTTCCACGTAGCGGCGGTGCAATTCGTCGGACGGCGCGGCCTGTTCGTCAAGCACCACCACGTCCGACGGCTCTACGTTCGCCCCGAAGGGCGGATTGGTCAGGATGATATCGAACCGGCCTTCGAAGATCCCGTTGATGTTCAAGAAGCCGTCATGGTGATGTACGCCGCCGTGCCCGTCGCCGTGCATAATCATGTTCATCTTGCCGGTTCGGGCCATTCGGCCATTGGCGTCGGTCCCATAGATGCAGCGGTTGGCCAGTTTCCACAGCCGGCCGCCTTTGCGGTCCTGGCGCAAGCGTTCCTGAATCTCAGAGTAGCGTTGGCGAAGGGTCTTCGCCTTTTGAGCAGGCGAAAGATTCTTCGCCTTGTCCATCATGTCCTTGATCTTCCGATACTCGCGATCCGCGTCGGCGAGGACTCGCTGGCGGACCAGCTCGAAGAAGCGAATCAAAAAGCCCCCGGACCCGCTCGCCGGGTCGCAAATCACGTCGCCTTCCTTGGGCTCCACCATGCGGACCATGAATTCGACGATGGGCCGGGGCGTGAAGAATTGCCCGATTTGCCCCCGGAAGGTCTTGCCCAAGAACCGCTCGAAGGCAATGCCCTTTATGTCTTCGCTGGTGTCGGACAGGTTGTAGCGTTCCAGCAGTCCGACGATCTTCCGGGCGGTGTTGAAATGCAGGTTAACGGCTTCGTCGTTGTCGAAAATACGGTCGTCCCGGTAGTCGTCCTTGGTCTGGCGAAACAGGGCATTAACCGGGTCGTCGTGGATTTCGCGCTGTTCGTCCAGGAAATCGGCGGTGAAGATATTCTTACGGGCGCTGCCGCGACGTAGCCGGCGCTCGATATCGACCTTGATGAACAGTATCTTGGCGATCTCGTCGAACGCGGCGGCCGGGTCTAGATGATCCCGGTTGCGAATGACGTTGTGGCACTGGTGCAACAGGTCGGCGAATTCGTCTTCCTTGAAGACCTTCAGCCGGGCCAGCAGTTCTTCGATTTCCGTGTCGCTCGCGTCGGCGTGGGGGATGTTCTCGATTTCTTCCAGGTAGCCAGGCATCCGGTCCTTGCGGACCCGCCAGTACCGCGTTTCCTTGTTGTTGTGGGTGACGAAGAACGGGGCGTTGGCAATCCGGGCGTAGTGGTCGCCTTGGGCATAGTCGGCAGGGCAGATCGTGACGTTATCCGATTTGCACTCCACCACGATAAGCGGCGGTCGATCGCCGCCCTTGTCCTGGGCGGTCCGCCACATCAGGTAATCCGCCCGCGCGTGCCCGGACCCGCGCCCGGTGACTTCGCGCTCCTCGTCGAATTGGGCGAGCGGGAAGCCGTATTCATTGGCCAGGACGCACAGGTATTCTTGCCGCACTCGTTCTTCGGGAGTTTCGACAAGCCACTTGCTGCGAACGTGGCTCCAAATCTGCCCCTTGTCGTTGCGGCGGACTTGTAGTTTGGCCCCGGCGGCAACAGCGGCGGGCCTTCCGTTGGGTTGGGCTTTGGCTCTGTTGGGCATAGTTGGCAGCACGCTCCCCGTTGTGGCGGAATCGCCCGTCGTCCTGGCGTTGGTCGGAAGGCGCGTTGAGCGGTCAATACGTGGTGCGGGGCGAAACCCCTGGGGCAGGTCCAAACAGAAAAGGAGCGAGCTAACCAAACGCCCGCGCCTTCAACTGGCTCTGGCGAGCCAACATGGAACGCGAACGCCGGCGCTCGCTCCATAGCGGAGCGAGACCGGGCGTCGGGTGGTTCCATGTTTGCTGAATCGCCAGATTCGTTGAAGGACACCACGAAGCCGAGTACTCGTCTTCGGTCAAACTGTCAGGACAAGGGCGTTGTTGGCCCTGAACGGTTCTCCTGAGAAGGCCCTATCGGTCGGCGGTCAGTATAGCGAACCAGCGGCGGGGTAACAATCATCGCCCACGCTTGGCGGCCGACCATGGCCAGGCGGAGCGTGACGTTTTCCTGGGCATGGCGGGCAGGCCGTCAATTCGCCGGGGCCGCGCAAGAAAAACGCCTGTCGCACGTCGGGCGGTGGAGTCTAACCACCATCTCCGGGCCTTCCTTTTCTGGCCCGACGGGGCTACTTGCCCCCAACCCGGAACACGACAGGCGAACGGGCCTCCACGATGGGACCGGGCGCAGTCCGATCAGCCTGTTTCCAGGCCCCCTAGCGCGGTCTCGGGCCAAAGCGGAAGCCGCCAGTAGCATATCGTGCTCTGCCGGCTACAGAGAACGAAAACGGCCCGAACATCTCAACGGCCTTGACGGGCCTTTGCCCGGATGGGTCGGCAGATATTCGAGCCAAACCAAAGATAGCCGCGCCGGCGGGCACGGTCAAGTATTGCCGATTCGTTCAGACGCTGTAGCAGACGGGGCCGGCAATGCCTTCTGGCCGTCGGTCGGCTCGCCGTTGGCGGCGGCCATGATCGCGGCGGCGGGTCGGCGTGGCAGGGCGTCGGCCTACTCGGCCGGGCGCTGTCCAGGTGGTCTCGCCTGGGCGGGGCTTGGCCAACAGGCCGGCCAAGGTCCGCCAAGCCGGACAGCGGACCAGCGCAGGCCGTCGCCCGTCGGACCCGCTCATACCCTGGCCGCCTTCTCGGGGTCTGGCCGCTCGCTCCCGGCGGCCTTGACCAGCAGCTTGATACTCGCCCGGATGGGGTCAGGCAGGGACAGCCAAGCCGACAACAGGCCAGCCAGGTCCGGGGCAACGGGGGCGATTTCGGCGGCAAAAGCGCCAAGCAAACCGGCAAGACGGTCAGATTGGGCGGCGCAGGAGTCGCCCGTAACGTCTTGCGGGTCAATTGCTTGTGGGGGTTTCTCGGAATCTTGTGGACCGGATTTTGAATCCGGCGCGTCTGCCAGTTCCGCCACTCCGGCGCTACCGCCGCATTATAACGGGTCAACCGATTGCGTCAAAAGGATGATTGGCTCAGGTGTGATGACTTTCGCGGTTCTGATGGCGTCGGCTGCCGCCCTGGCGGACTCGCCCAAGCCCGGCTTCACCAGGAAGCCGACGGCGACGAAGACGGGCGACCGCATCATGATCGAGTTCGCCGTGGACCGCGAGACCGACGTGGCCGTGTTCATCGAGGACGCCGCCGGAAAGGTGGTCCGGCACTTCGTTACCGGCGTGCACGCCCCCGCGCCGCTCAAGTCTGACTCGCTCGCTCAGTCCGTCGAGTGGGACGGCAAAGCCGACTACGGCAAGCCGGCCAACGGCGGGCCGTTCAAGGTTCGCGTGGCGCTGGGCATGGGGGCGAAGTACGATAGGGTCTTGCTCAGCGACCCGAACACCCTGGGCGGCGGGAAAAAGCCGCTGGCCGCCGTGTACCGCGTGAAGTTGCTCGCGCGCGCCGCCGAGGCAACCGCCCAGCCGTCGTGACGGCGAGCCTTACTCCAGCGTCACGATTCGGCCGCTGCGCGCCGATTCCGCGATCGCTTCGGTCACTCGCAGGTTCGCCAGGCCGTCGCGCACCGTCACCATCGGCTGGGCGTCGCCGCGGATCACGGCGGCGAAGTGCTCGAGTTGGCGGGCCAGCGGATCGGCCCGCTCCACCTCCGCCACGCTTACATCGAACGGCTTCCACCACGAGTGGTCCTCGCGGCGGGTGTAGGTCTTCAGCCGCATGGTCGGCACCGCCAGTGAGCCGTCCGTGCCGGCGACCTGATAGCAGTCCTCGTCCGGATACGTTGCGTAGCTGGCGTTCTCGCGCGAGGTCTGCTCCCAACTCCGGGCGCAGGCGGCTGAGTCCGACAACAGGAACGTGCCGAGGGCGCCGCCGGCGAACCGCAGGTTGATGGCCACAGTGTCCTCGACGGCGAAGCCGCGGGCGGCGTTGGACGCGAACGCCTGCACGGCGGCCACCTCCCCGCACATCGCACGCAGGTTGTCGATCTCGTGGATGAGGTTGATGAGGATCGGCCCGCCGCCCGGCTGGCGCCGCCATGGGGCCTCGTCGAAATATCCGTCCGGCTTGTAGAACATCGCGCTGCCCTGGACGGCGACGATCCGCCCGAGCCGGCCTGACGCGATGATCTGGCGGGCAACCGCCAGGATCGGGCTGTGCCGCCGATGGTGCCCGACGAGGATGCGGGCGCCGCCGCGTTCCGCCGCGTCGCACAGTTGGCGGGCGGCGTCGGCGGTGTGGGCCACCGGCTTCTCGACCAGCGCCGGCACCCCGGCGGCGATGCAGGCCAGCGCCTGCTCGACGTGCAGAGCGTTCGGCGTCGCCAGGATGATCCCGTCCGGTCGAGTGGCGGCCAGCAGTCCCTCGGGTGACGCGTAGATTGCCACCCCGGCCTGCCGGGCCAGTTCCCTCGCTGCCGGCGCCGGGTCGGCGATGGCCGCCAGTTCGCAGGACCCGCTCGCCCGGATCAGTTCGACATGTCGTCGTCCGATCAGCCCGACGCCGGCGACGGCGATCTTCAGTTTGCCCACCGGCGCACCTCCGCGTGTATCGTACTCAAACCGCCCGGATTCCCCCGCACTCCAACGCGGGTCCGCAAACCGTTGTCAATCCCTGGCTGCCTTTGCGCCCTTGAGCGGCGCGCGTTCCTCCGCGCGGTAGTCGAGCTTGACCTGGACGACTCGGCCGTTGCCTACGTCGCCGATGTACAGGTAGCGGTCGGTCATCGTCGCCAGGTAGCTCGGCTGCATCAATGACACCTCGTCGCCGCCGATCGAGCGTGGGCTCGGCGGGGCCGGCACGCCGCTGGCCAGATGCCGCACAATCCGCCCGCCGGCATCCTCGATGGCCACCGTGACATCGCAGAACCCCTTACTCGCAAACCGAATGGTGATCCGGTCGCCGTCCCGCGTAATGCTCGGTTTGGCGGCGAACTCGAAGACCTGCTCCGGCTTGATTCGCAACTCCTCTGGAACATCCGCCCCCCAGGCCGCGATGGTCAGAAGGACGACGGTCGCCGTCGCTATGCCAGTCGCTGTCCGATCCGGGCGTGATGGTCTCACCTCGCTACCTCGCAATAACAAAGGGGTGACTGCCCGCGGACGCACGCGCCAAATCCGGCTTCTTGCCGGCGGCCCGAGTAGGTGTCGCCGTCTTGAATACAGAGCGCCAGTATAATCTCGGGTTCGGGGGAGGCCAACGCTCGATTCGATTCGCCTCGACCCATGAATTGACGCCGGAACGTTGGCCAACCGGCGGGTTTAACCAACTGAGAACTTGCCGGCTCTAAGGGAGATTCGCTATGCGCATGCTACGCCCCCAGCCGACCGCTGGCCGGCCCAGGCCTCTTCTTTCTCTGCTGCTGATTCTGCTGTTTGCGTCCGCTGCGATCGCGCAGCGGCCTCGCCCCGCCGGGCCGACACCGCCTCCGGCGACCGCCCCGGAGTCCGCGCAGATCAAGGATCCGTTCAAGGACCTCTATGCCAGTTACGTGCCTGGTTTCCTGGCCCGCAGCCCGCAGCGTTGGATGCGCGGCGAAGACCAGATGAAGCTCTCGTCGGAGCAGACGTTCTTCACGCTGAACATGATCGACGAGGATTCCCGGGCCAACGCCCTGGTCGACGCGGCCCTCCAGCAGGAATCCAAGGGCCAGTTTCGCGACGCGCTCAAGATGTACCAGATGGTTATCGAGAAGTACCCGAACCAGTTGTATCGCGTGTCGCAGCACGGCGTGTTCGTGCCGATCTCGCAGTACTGCCAGCGCCGCATCCTTGGCTTCCCGCCGGGCGAACTCCAGTTCTACCGTTCGCTCTACGACGCCCGCGCCAAGGAATCCTACGACCAGGCCCGGCGGCAGTACTCCCTGATCGGGCTGTCGGAGATTGTCGACACGATGCTGGCGACGAGCTTCGGCGGGCGGGCGATCGTCGAACTCGGCAATGCCGCGCTCGATGCCGGCTATCACCTGGCGGCCCTGGAGTACTTCACCACGGCCCGCGATTTCTTCCCCGATGTCGCCCTGCACACGCCCGAGTTGGCCATGCGAATCCAGTATTGCCAGAGGATGCTCGGCTCGCCGTCGGGCTCGGCCGGGGCAAAGACGCCGGGCAAGAGCGAGCTGACGCCTGACCAGCTTTCGCAGCTCCAGAAGACGATCGACACGGCCCGCGTCACCAAGCCGCCGTTCTACTCGCAGACGGCCAACGGCACGAACCTCGCCGCCGACGACTACACGTTGTTCCAGCCGACGACGGACTCCATGGCCCTGACGCCGCCGGTGTGGACTCGCGTGCTGCCCGGCTCGCGGCTGGATTACTTCGTGTACGCCCAGCCGATCGTCAGCGAGAACAGCATCACCTATCGCCACAAGAACATTGTGTATTGCCACTCCATCCTGAACGGCGAACTTCGCTGGACGCAGGAACTCGGCGGACGTGCGGTCTGGCAGAACTGGCCTGAGCGGATGTATCCGCAGGAGGACGTGCTCGTGCAGGACGGCCTGGTGTTCGCGACGATCAGCAAATCCGGGCCGTCGCTGGTCGCGCTGGATGAAGTCACCGGGCAGATCAAGTGGGCGTTCGGGCCGATGGTGGCTGCCAACGAGGAAGAGTCGCGGATGCGGTTCGAGGCCTCGCCGGCTGGCGGGCCGCGGACCATCTATGCCGGTTACATCCTCGATAACATCGAAGGCGAAACGCACACCGACAGCGAATATGGGGTGATCGCCTTCGAGAGTTCGACCGGCCGGGTGCAGTGGCGAACGCCGATCTGCCGCCTGGCCCCGGGCAAGTTCGCCGGCGGCTTCGCCGAGCAGCGTCGCAATCGGATTCGCAGTTTCGCCAGCCCGCCCCTCTACCACGAGGGCACGGTCTACTACACCACCAACGCCGGGGCGGTGGCCGCCATCGACGGCCAGTCAGGCCGGCTCAAGTGGCTCGCCCGTTACCCGTACTCGGACGCCGTCCATGATGCCACGCGGGCCTGGGGCTCCGGCGGCGACGCCGTGACGTTTACGCGAATCTTCTTTACGCCGCACGACCCGATGTTCTGGTACAACCAGAGGCCGCTGCTCATCGGCGAGAAGCTCTATCTCCAGTCGGTCGACACGCCCATGCTGATGTGCCTCGATCGACGCTCGGGCAAGGTCATCTGGGCCCAGGACAAAGGCGTGCCCATCCGCACCGGCTGGCAGAAGGGCCACAACCGGCCCGGCGGATCGACCTATCTCGTCGGCCCGTTGTCCACGGGCGAACTGGCCCTCGTCTACAGCCTGCGCGACGAGCCGGTCCAGTTGATCGACCCCGATACCGGCGAGACCGTCTGGTCCTCGCCCGAGTCCGTCAAGCTTCAGACCGCGCCGGTGCTCACGCTCGGCGCGCCGGCGCCCGGGCTTGGCCGGCTCTGCTCCTTGCCGATGAACGGCAGCCACTTCGAGACGGCGGCCCGCCCGTTCATCACCCGGGACGAGAAGATCTACCTGACCAGCTTCGTCTATTACGGCTGGCCGATCTTTTCCTGGGCGACCAGCCTCTGCGAGATGGACCTGAGGCAGCGAAAAGTCACCGGCCAGCGGCTCTATCTGGACGGCGGCCTGATTGGCGTCTGCGACCGCGGCATACACGACAACGCGCCCGAGATGCTCAAGATGCTCGAAGACCTGCCCGTCAAAGACGAGCAGACCAAGACGCACATCGCGAGCCTTAAGAAGATCGTCGTCGACGAGGTCCCGCAGAACGAGCACGGCATGTTCCTGCCGTTCTCGCGGGTCACCTTCACGCGCTACGGGGTGCCCTTCGAACTGCGTTTCGGGGCTCGAGAGATCAGTATGCTTTACGATCGCAATGCCGTCCAGAAGGCGATTGCGGGTCGCACGGACCCGGCCGCTGACTTCGCCCGGGCGGAGCTAGCCGTAGCGAACTCGCGGTTCGACGAGGCGGCGACGCTGCTCAAGAAGTGCCTCACGACGATCGGCTCGGAGGACCTCGACTTTCGCGCTGCCATCAACCAGCAACTCTATCGCGTTCACCAGCGGCTGGCCCGCACCGCCATCCGCACCGGCAACATCGCGGACGAACTGGACAACGGCTTGGGGATGAGCCGGACCTGCTCGACGCTGGCGGAGGAAATCGAGACCCTGTTCGCGCTCTCCGAAGCCTACGAACGCAAGGGCGACCTGAACGCGGCCGCTCGCTGCCTGCGGACCATCATCGAAACCTATGGCCGGCACGAATACCCGATCTCGCCGCTGGCGGCGCTGGATAGCGTGCAGGTCATCGGGGCGGCCAACCAGACTCTGGATCGCGCCACTGGCTTCCTCGGCGAGAACATCTACGGCAAGGAGTTGTCCAGCAGCCTTGGGCTGATGAAGAAGGGCTTGCCGCTTTACCTGAGCACGGTGTCTCCGCTGCCCAAGACGCTGACATTGCGGGCCGGTGAGCGGGCCGCCTGGCAGTTGGCCCGGCTACAGAAGACCTCATCCCAGTTCGCCGGCGACTTCGAGAAGACGGCGACGACGGAACTGGACGGTAAGACCGAACCAGAGCAGTTGCAGCGGATGTGGGAGTTCCCCGGCACGACTGCCGCCCAGAAGACGCTGGAGGCCCTGTGCGAGTCGTCGGGCAAACTGGACCCGGTGCTGGCTCGCCAGCGGTTGTGGCGGCTGTCGGACGCCGCCCGTGTGGGCAATCTGAAGCTGCCGGAAAAGTTCGCCGCTAGACTGACAACCCCGGATTACAGCAAACTGACTGTTACGATCCCGCAGACGGCCAAGCCGTATGACTTCGCCGACGCCGACGGGGCCAGCCGTTTGATCCTCCAGCGTGGCGACGATCAGAGCCAGCATGGCGAACTGATGTTCGTGGGCGGTCGGGTTCGCAAGCGGGTGGACAACAAGTTCATCCTGACCTGCATGGACCTGAAGACCGGGACCAAGAAGTGGGAAACGGTCGACATCCGGCTGAAGGGCAGCGGCCAGGAGGCGGGATTCTACGAAGCCTTCGTCCTCGGCGAGCGTGTGATCGTGCATGGCCTGTATGACGTGCTGGCGTTCAACGTGGCCGACGGCAAGGCGATCTGGAGTTATCGCGTCCCGTTCGACTTTGAAATCAAGAACGCGCTTCTCAGTGGCGACCTGCTGATGCTGGCCGGCAAGACGGAGACGCAGGCGCTGTATCTCCCAACCGACAACCCGAACGGCGAACTGGCGTGGCAGGTCAGTGAGATGGGCGATCTGTATATCATGCCGTATATGCGGAACGATCGGCTGATCAGTGTTCGCAAACTGCCGTACTCAGTAACGGTTCGTTACCGTTCAACCGGCCAACTTATCGGCCGACTCGATCTTCCGGATTTGTCGATGCACATGGTCCATCCGCTGCTTGAGGGCGGGCCTGAGGAGTTGCCGGCGGCGCATTGCGACAACCTGCTGGCCGTGACCGATGGCTGGTATTACATCGTGGTGGACACCGACAAGCTGGCGATCTCGTGGAAGCGATTGATCGACTCGAACGATGTGACCCGCGAGCCGGCGATGCGATTGGCGTTGAGCAATGACTACCTGTGCGTATTGAAGGAAGACTACGATCAGAAGGCGATCTACATGCTGTCAGCCAAGACGGGCGAAGTCCTGTGGAACAGCA
>JAQTVL010000474.1 GCA_028706835.1 Phycisphaerae bacterium
GGTCAAGTGGAAGTACCCGCGCGGCGGCTACGGCGTGCGGCACGTGGCGGGGTAGCGTTCTGTCAGACGCGATTTGAGCGGGGTGCCATGCTTGCGACAGCTTTGTCGTCGCAAGCATGTCTGCCCCGGGTGGGCATGGCTGGCCCGCCGTCCAGAACAGCCGGACGGCGTTCCAGCCATGGCACCCCTCAAATCACGTGCAATGGAGCACCATCGCCTCAATCCCCCGGAACACGCATCAATCCATCGTGTTCTTGTACCATGCCGTCGGACCGTGTGCGATCGATGCAGCCTCGTCGGCTTGAGGAGGTCCCCGAATGCTACGAGCAATAGTCCTGCTGTTGGCGGTTGCGGGTTGCAGCCTGACGGCGCTGGCCCAGGATGCGATCCCGAAGGTGCGCGAGGAGCGCCCCCGCCTGGTGCTGCGGGCCAAGGCGTGGGACGGCCCGTCCGTGGAGCGGACCAAAGGCTGGCTGAGCCGCCCGGAATACCAGGAGAACCTCAAGGCCCTCAAGAGCGACGGCGTAAGCGGCGCGTATCGCTACCAGGTCCTGGGTGATGAAGAGGCCGGGAAGAAGTGCGTTGCCTGGCTGAAGGGCCTGAAGGTTCCCGAGAAGAGCCCGGGCGATTCGCCGAGCTACACCGGCGAGGCGCTGCTCTACGACGCGATGGTCTATGACTGGATGCGGGACCACCCGGACTTCGCGAAGGAAGAGGATCGCAAGGCGGCGGTCGCTTACCTCGAGTGGTGGGGCGAGCTGTTCAAGAAGCACAATTCGCCCGGCGTCGTGCCGTTCTACTCGCGCAATGCCGGGGCGTCGCTCGGCCTGGCGGCCATCGCCATCGCGCTGCACGGCGACAGCCCGAAGGCCGACGGGTTCCTCGCGCATGCCTACAAGGACTTCACCGAGAATATCGGCACGATTCGCCAGATGGAAGACGGCGCCACCGGCGGGTCGAGCTATGGGATCATCCACGAGTTCCAGGCGTGCGCCAACGCGACAGCCGCCTGGCGGGCCGGCACCGATTGGGACGCCGCCAAGTGGATCAAGGACAAGCAGGGCAACTGGCTCGAACGGCAGATGCTCTACCAGATCTGGGCCGTCTACCCGAACCACTGGTATTGGAAGGAAGGCGACACCTGGTCGGCCAAGGACTCCAATGAGCACACGCTGTCGCTGCTGGTGATCTCGGACATGTACAAGAACGGGTTCGGCCGGGCGAACCTGGACAGCATCCACAAGCGGTGGACGTTCCGGAACGCGTACTACGGGTGGCGAATCTTCTGGTGGTTCCTCTACAACAACCCGGACGTGGCGTCCAAGCCGCTGGACGGCCTGGGCAAGGCCGACGTGTTCAGCCCGAAACTGCACGGCTACGTCTGCTGGCGCGACTCGTGGGCCGACGATGCGACCGTGATTCACTTCAAGACCGGCGACAACGTGGACCATCACGGCACGTGGGACACCGGCAAGTTCACGATCTTCAAATACTCCGGCCTGGCGATCAAGAACGGCTGGTACGCCCAGCCGTACAAGAGCTCCAAGCACCTGTACTACAAGTCCTGCTGGAGCGCGAACGTGGTGATCTTCGATGGCCCGAAGAGCCATGGCTGGCAGAAGGGCATGGACGACCTGGACGGGTACGCGTCGTGGCCGACATGGAAGGCCAAGCGCGACACGCTCTGGCCGGTGGCCGGCGTGCTGAAGACCCACGAGGCGAACGACAAGTTTGCCCGGGCGGTGGCGGACCTGTCCGGCTCGACCTGGCCGGACAACTCCACCTGGATTCGCGAACTGGTGTTCCTCGGCTACAAGTACCTGCTGGTGCTCGACCGGGTCAAACCGGGGGCGGGCGTGAACACCCGCTGGATTCTGCACAGCGTCGACGAGCCGAAGATCGACGGCGACAAGCGGCTGGTCACGATCGACAACGGCAAGGGCCGGCTGTTCTGCCAGACGCTGCTGCCCGACGGCGCCAAGATCGAGAAGGTCGGCGCGCCGGGCAAGAGCTTCTTCCACAAGAACCTGAAGGGCGTTGAGACGAGTTGGGACTTCAACGGCAAGAAGGGCGAAGACATGCTGGGCGTCGGGCGATTCGATGTCGTCCCGGCGGACCCGTCAGCCGAGTGCGTCTACCTGCACGTGCTGTTCCCCACAGACACGGGGACGGCTGCGATGCCGGCCTGCTCGGTGGAGAAGAAGGGGGCCGACCTGGTGGTGAAGGTCGGGGAACTAACTTACACATTTGCCCAGCCGCAGGCGAAGTAAAGGAAAGCCGCAGGGCTTGGGCCCGGGCTCACTTTGCGGTCGGGCCGAACCACCAGTCTTCCGACGGGCGCTGCTTGAGGGTGGCCACGTCGCCCTTGGTGTCCTGCTGGCGCGCCGTGTCGGCCACCAGCGGCATGAGCGAGAACCCCACGCCGCCGGACGCGAGCGAGCCGTTGGTGATGGTCACCTGCGTCTCGGCGGCCCGCGGCACGACCACCTGCTCGACGCGATAAACCTTGAGCACCCCGGCCAGGTCCATGCCCACCTTCTGGTCCAGTTTGTCTTTGCGGATCAGGGCGGCCAGCAGGCCGAGGTCGGCCACGTTCTGGAGGTCGGCGAACGCGGGTATGGTGGCGGCCAGGGCCGGCACGTTCTTGGTGAACTTGTCGGCGAAGGTCTGGGCCTTTTTGGTGGCGCCGCGGGCGTCGAAGGCGGTGGCGCCGGCCTTGACCTGGAGCCGCTGGCCGCGAATCGCGTAGGCTTCGCCGTCGGCGGAAACGAGCAGCGGCTCGTAGCAGGCCTCGAACCAGAACCGGTTGCTGGCGGACGGCGCCCCGCCCACCGTGTTGCCGGTCGGCGCGACCGGCGACGTCTCCAGCCCCAGGAACATGCGCTTCAGCTTGAAGTCCGCCGCCACCATCGCGTATGCCAGCCGCGTGTCGGCGGCCGTGCCGAACACCGTGACCTTCTGCGGCCCGACGGCGTCCGCCACCCGCTTGGCCAGTTCGGCGCGCGACTTGTTGCCGAACTTGTCCACCACGTCGGCCATCTTCTGGAGCACGTCGGGCGCCGGGTCCATCGTGCAGCCGAAGAACGCCGCGCCCCGCGGGTCGTTGACGGTCCGAATGGCGGTGATCAGATCGTCGAGTTGAAGCACCGGCCGGCCGGACGCCTTGCCCACCGGCACCAGCGGGTTGGCGGCATCGATCTCCTCGCCGCGCCCGGCGAGGACCAGGTCCTTGTCCTTCGGATAGACGAACACGTACTGCAACTGCGTCAAGCCGCCCATGCAGCGGACGTTCATGGGCAGCGGCTTGCCGGCCTTGGTCAACTCGGCGGCGAGATTCAGCAGCCGCGGGAGCGACACGTACGTGAGGGGCCCCTTGTTCTCGCCCTCCGCGGCCTTGGCGCGGGCCTTGAGCACCGCCAGGTCGGGCTTGACCTCCGTCTGACGGTTCCGCACCATGCCCTCCGGGTCGATGTACACCCCGGCGGGAGTCGGCGTTGGCGTGGGCGTGGGGACGGGCTGCGCCAAGGCCAGGTGAGCCGGCGTGAGCAAAGCCACCACGATCAGAACGAGCCCTGTTGCCCACACGCCGAATTGCGATCGTCGCGCCATGCTGTTCCTCCTGGCGTGTAACTGAGGCGATGTCGGACCACATTTCCCGGACGGGTCGCGTGTCTGCGACCTACGAACGAATCACACCCATTGTAATCCCACGTGCTGAAGTTCAATACGATTTCCGACGAATCTGCACGAGAAAAAGGCCGAACAATTGAGCGCAAAGTGTTTAGTCACGGTGGTTTGCAGATGGAAAGAGTGAGGGAGCTGTTGCCGCAGAGCAGGGGGTTTGTCTATAGAACTGGCCGTTTGGGCTGACTGGGCCGTTTGGGCCGGGTGGCCGTCTGGGTAATTTGGCGACGTAGCTCGCGGCGTGGCCGGGGGTTGTGGGAGATTTTGTCGGCTGGCGAAACAAAATGTTCCACGTGGAACATTGCTGGCGGGCAATGTTCCACGTGGAACATGGGGGG
>JAQTVL010000475.1 GCA_028706835.1 Phycisphaerae bacterium
GGCTGGACGTGCTGGTGGAGCTGCCGCTGACGGCGGGCGAGGCGGCGCTGGGCACGAAGGTTCGCGTGCCGACGCTGACGGGCAAGGTGGAGTTGACCGTGCCGCCGGGGACGTCGAGCGGGGCGCGGCTGAGGCTGCGCGGGCTGGGCGTCAAGAGCGAGAAGGGCGGCGAGCAGGGGGATCAATACGTGATCGCGCGGATCGTGCTGCCGCGGACGCTGGATGAGGAAAGCCGGCGGCTGATGCGGGAATTCGACGCGAAGAACCCGATGGACCCGCGAAAGGACCTCGGCTGGTGAGAGCGGCGCTGGCGATCGGCGTGTGGATGGTGTTGGGCGGGGCGCTCGCCTTCGGCGAATCCCCTCTCCCTGACCCTCCCCCCAAGGGGAGGGAAAATGCGCCTGACCCTCCCCCCAAGGGGAGGGAAATGCAGGCGACGACCGCACCCGCAACCTCGCCGGCGACGCAGGGCGATGCGCAGGCGGGGCATCGGGCTTTGCAGCCGGGGCAGGCGCGGCGGGCGGCGAACTCGCTGGTGCTGGTGACGGCGGTCGGGTTAATCGCGGTGCTGGCGGCGCTGGTGGTGTGGGTGCTGCACTGGGGACGCCGGCTGAGGCAGCAGGATCGCTGGGATGGCGAGCCGGCGAACGGCGGGCAGGAGCCCGATCCGTGGGTGGTGTCGGGGCAGCGGCTGGAGGAGAAGCCGGGGGACAAGGAGCAGCCGCCGTCGGACGAGGAGGCGACATGAGCGAATCGCAGCAGGAAATCGTGTATCGGCGGCTGGGGCAACTGGGCATGATGCTGCTGGCGGGGTGGGTGGTGCTCGGGCTGGCGGTGGCGATCTCGACGATCCTGACGTTCGGGCGGCTTCGGATACTGGAGGACAAATCCAACGCGGCGGCTGCGAATTCGCAGCGGCAGTTGGACGCACTGGCGGCGCGGATCGCGGGGCTGGAGACGGCGGGCGTGACGGGGCGGCCGGCTAGTCCGGCGATGACGACGCCGACTACGCAGGCGGCGCAGATCGCGGCGGCGCCCAGGGGGCCGACGGCGACGGCACCGGAGGCTGCGAGCAGGCCTGAGGAGCCTTCGCACGTCTCGCCGGTGGATGGGATGCTGGATGCGGCGAAGGACCGGCCTGCGGGGATCGCGGGGTGGTTCTACGACCTGGCGGTGAGCGCAACGCCGGACGACGACAACCCGATGCTGATGATTATCCACGGGCCCAAGACGGCGGCGGAGGCGCTGAAGAACCTGGCGGCGGCGGACCCGGCGGAGGCGGAGAAGGCGAAGGTATCGGCGGAAAAGCAGGCAGACGCGGCCCAATTGTTCCTACAGACGGGCAACGTGGAGCAAGCGTATCGCTGGTCGGCGGCAGTGACGCGAAACTCGCCGAAGACCGGGCGGGCGTGGCTGATCGCGGGGCTGGCGTCGATGAACCTGAAGCAATTGCCGCAAGCTGTCGCGGAATTGTCGAAGGCCGCTGAGCTTCTGCCCAACCGGCCGGAACCGCTGAAAGCCCTGGCCGAAACGCACGTGGCCGGCGGCGACCTGGCCAAGGCGATCGAGACGTATCGTAAGGCCGTCGCGACCGTGCCAAAGGATACCGTGATTGCCGCCCGTTTGGCCGATTTGCTCGTGCTTGCCAGGAAGCCCGACGAAGCCATGGCCCAGTTGCGGCAGATCATCCAGGCCGACCCCAAGCGTTCCCCCGAGCGAGCCAAGCTGGCCCGGCTTCTGATCGAAGCCGACAAAGCCAGGGACGCTTTGGCCGTGTTAGACGACACGCCGGCAAACGCGCCCTACGATCTCCGCATCGACCTCGCTCGCGGCCAGGCTCTCATGGCCGCCAACGAGCCCAAGGAAGCCGAGGCCGCTTTGGACAAGGCCGTCGACGGTTCGCCTTTGTCTGCCGAGGGTTGGTACCTTCTCGGCCTGGCCCGGCTCAAGCAGCGAAACAGCCCCGCCGCCGTCGCCGCGTTCGAGCGCTCCATGGCCATCGATTCCGCCGCCCCCGCCACCTGGGAATACCTCGGCGTCGCCTTGGCCAACGATGGCAAGCTCGACGAAGCCATCGCCAAGCTTCAGGAGGCCGTCCGCCTCAAGGTCGTCAGCCCCAAGCTGCACTACACGCTCGCCGTCCTGTATCTCTGGAAGAAGCAGCCGGACTCCGCCCTGCCCGCCCTCAAAGCCGCCGTGCAACTCGACCCCGCCTTCCTCGACCGTGCCCGCGCCGAGCCGAGCTTCACCAACCAGCCCCCCGATTCCCCCCTCGGCAAGTACCTCAAGGAAGGCAAGTAACGGCGCGATCTGCGTACCCCTCTCCCGCGGAACGCGGGGGAGGTGCGGTTCAGCCGCGGCGGGGGTCCGCCTCTTTTCCCTCCCCTCGGGGGGAGGGATTCAGGGAGCGGGGCCAGCCGCAGCGCGGCCCCTTTCTTCGCCCCGGCGAGCCGGGGCTTTCGGAGTGCGTGGGACGAAGGCCCCGCTTTCGCCCCCCCCGCGCCCCCCCCGCGAATTGACATCCCGCCCGCCCCGGCGTAACCTCTCGGCCATGCCAACACTGAACTGGATCGGCAAGGAAGCCGTCGTGAACCATCACCGCGAGGTGCCTTACCACCTCCTGCGGTGCGACGAGAAGCTGTCGGTGGGCGACCCCGGCGGCGGGTTCCGGTTCTGCAAACTGTCGAATCCGATTTTCGATGCCACCGGCCAGATCAACACCGAGGTGCGGTTCGCGGACCTGGCGGCGCACGTGTTCTTCACGGAGACGGGGGAGCCGATCCCAAGACGGCCGCGGAAACAGCCCCCCACTCCGGCTAAAGCCGGACCTCCCCCGCAGAGGGGGGAGGGGTATTCGCCGCTGATCGGCGTGTGCAACGGCACGGCCTATTACCTGCTGTTCAACGGCGTGCTGGGCGACAAGCGGCCGGACGGCGGAAACGTGCTGACCAGCCAGACGTTGGCTGAACTGCCCCCGCACGATGGCCCGAAGGTAATCTACGGCGAGGGCTGCCGCCTCGGCCCGCCCCGGCTGAAGCGCGCGGGCATTGCGTTCAAGCAGGTTCCGTACGAGATCAAGGTGGGATGACAAACTCCTCCCCCATTTTCGGGGGAGGTCGGTGCGGGTTTTCCACTCCTCCCCCTTTACGGGGGAGGTCGGTGGGGGTTTTCCACTCCTCCCCCCTCGCGGGGGAGGTCCGGCTTTAGCCGGGGTGGGGGGCCGGAGGACAAGTGACGCCTGACGACAATCACATGATCGACCGAGCGAGAAAGTTGCGGCGCGAGGCAACCTTCCCCGAACGCCTGCTCTGGAGCCGGTTGCGCGCAGGCCGGTGCGCCGGGCTGATCTTCCGTCGGCAACAGGTGATCGACCAGTACGTGGCGGACTTCTTCTGCCCGGTGTCCCGGTTGGTGATTGAACTGGACGGGCGGAGTCACGAGGGGCACGACGCGGAAGACGCAATCCGCCAGGAGTATTTGGAGCGTCAGGGCCTGAGCGTGCTCCGGTTCACCAATGACGAGGTGCTGGGGAACCTGGACGCGGTGGTGAGGGCGATCGCGCTGGCCTGTGGGGCCAGTTCCCGCTGAGTCAGCTTGCGGTGGACGTGCGGATTCAGCCACGACCGACACGCGAACGGGAGATGGCCCCCCACCCCGGTTGAAATAACTCCTCCCCCTTTACGGGGGAGGTTGGGTGGGGGTTCTTCTCCGGCCCGGTAGGGGCGGGTGGCTGTTGGCTTGGGCTCCCCACCCCGGCTAAAGCCGGACCTCCCCCGCGGAGGGGGGAGGGGTTGATCCGCTGGAGGTCAGCCCGGAGTTGTGCTTCGCGTTCCCGCTGGACAGTTATCCGGCGCCGAAGCTCTACGCCGGGCAGATTCGGTTCAACAGGCACTATTACCCATCTTCGACAGTTGCTTCCAGCGAACCGGCCCTGGCGGGGTCAGGAATGCGGTTTTTAGGGCGATTTTGGGAAAGTGTTGTGCCACGATCCGCGATGGTCTGTTGATTACGTGTTGAAAAG
>JAQTVL010000476.1 GCA_028706835.1 Phycisphaerae bacterium
CCCTTGAGCTTCATGGCATCTTCTCCCACCGCCGCGGATCGATGATGTTGGGATCCTCCACGGCGAACGAGTTCAGCCCATGGAAGAACCGCAGATCGTCGCGGAGCTGCTCGACCGAGTCCACGCCGAGGATGACCTTGTTCACGTGCGGATTCAGCAGGCAGAACAGGATGCACAGTGTCCCCACGGGCAGGCGCAGGCGGTGGGCGAAGTCGCGGAACTGGACGAAGACCAGCTCCTCGGCCGTGAAGACCTTGCCCTGGCAGAAGACGGAACGGACATAGTTGAACCCCTGCATTGCGTAGTGTCGGGCCAGCGCCGCTTCCCAGCGCCGGTCGAACGGGCTGTAGGGCACGTTCCAGTAGTATTGCCACGAGAGGTTCATTTCCTCCCCGGGATCGTAGAACGAAGTCCCCTCGATCTGGGGAATGCCGCGGCATTCGGCCAGATCGTAGAAGGCCCCCCGGTCCTCGGCGCTGTGCGCCAGGAATCTGTGGTGCCGGTCAATGCGGTCAATAGGGTCCTCTCTCCGAATCTTCATCACGATCTCGAACGCCGGCGGCAGCCACGACAGGTCCACACCGTAGGCGGTCGCCGTATCGATCGTGTGAATGCCGCAGCTCTGGCAGTAGGTAATGATCTTCTCCTGCTCGCTCCGCGGGCAGATCACGCCCCGATGGCCGTAGGGCTTGTCGCCCCAATTGGCGGTCCCGATCGCGATGCGGTCGAAGATGCTCATGTCGCTGCGCTCCCGTCGCTCGTGGCCCGTGGCCCGTGGCCACGCACCTTTTCGCCGGCGTAGATGCTCACAAAAACCCAGATTGCCCACAGGGGAACCAGCGCGATGACAAACGGCCACAGCCACTTCCACCAGAGTTGGCCCCGGTTCTCCGGCGGCTGCCAGTCGAAAGTAAGAGAGCCCCCCCCCGCCGCCACGATGGCCCGGGGCCTCGGCCCCCACTCGATGTCCAGCAGGAGGGCCACCTGGAGCAGATAGAAAAAAACGCAGCAGAATATCTTTGCCGTCGTCACAGTCCCACCTTCCGTCTCAATTCCTCCGCCGTCAGCCACAGATCGTTTTTGTCGGAGTAGTACCCCGCTTCGAAGCCGGGCACCCGCTCATCCGGCGAGACCAGGCACTCGTGGAGTTTCTCGCCCGGGCGCATCCCGACGAGGCGGAACGTGCACTCCGGGTCGATGGCCCGGGCCAGGTCGGCGACCTTCATCGAGGGGATCCGCGGAATCCCCACCTGCACCGGGGCCGCCAACGTGGCTAAGACCAGCTCGGCCGCGTTCTCCAGGGGGATCCAGAACCGGGTCATCCGCTCGTCCGTGATCGGAAACTCCCGCACGCCCTGCTCGCGCAGCCGCAGGAAGGTTTCGATCACCGAGCCCCGCGACGCCAGGACGTTGCCGTAGCGGACGACCTTGAATACCGTTCGGTGGTAGGCGTTGGCGGCCAGGAAGAGTTTTTCCGCGGCCAGCTTGGTCGCGCCGTAGAGATTGACCGGGGCGACCGCCTTATCGGTCGAGATCAGGATCGCCCTCTCGACGCCGCAGGCCACGCAGGCCCGCACGACGTTCATGGAGCCGACGACGTTCGTCTTGACCGCCTCGGCCGGGTTGTACTCGCACTTGTCGATGTGCTTGAGGGCCGCGGCGTGGATGCAGACGTCGGCGCCGGCCATCACCTCCTGGAGCCGGTCGTAGTCCCGCACGTCGCCGAGCAGGAAGCGCAGCTCGGGGATGCCGCCGCCGAGCTGCGCCTCCATCTGCTGCTGCTTGCGCTCGTCGCGGGAGAAAACGACGATCCGCGCGGGCTTGTGCCGCAGGTGCAGCAGAGACACCAGGGCCGCGCCCAGAGAGCCCGTGCCCCCGGTGATCACGATCGTTGCGCCGTCGAACAGGGATGGGGATGCGGTAGGATCAGCCATGGATGACAAAGCTCCTTTGGGGTTTCGAGTAGACGATCATGGGGACGTTGTTCATCTGGAGGTAGTACCACGCGATGTAGTCCGATCCGGGCGCCGCGAGATCGACGGCGACCATCGTGCGGCTCCAGGCCGGCGTCACAGGTCCGGGCCACGGTGTGCGGGTCGCCGCCGGCAGCAGCGGCCCCGCCACGGCGGTGACCGCCGAGCCGAAAACGCCGCGGAGAAAATCACGTCGGTTCATGAGCACCTCCCGCCGTCAACCACAATTTGTCCCGTACCGCGGGCGTGTCGATGAAATCCGCAATCGCCTTGCGCCCGGCGCCCAGCAGACACGAGATCAGGCAGACTCGTTTCCGACCTCTTGCCCCCTGGATCGGAAGCGTCCGTACTTCATAATCTGCCGTGTCGTCGTACACCGAATACCTCCGCCGCACAACGAAGACACGCCGACCGTCCGCAAAATGGATGATGGTTTGACGGATCATCGGCGTAGGTCCTGAATCTCTGATCGACAGGCCCACAGGACATCATAGCCCTCCTCGCCCATGCCAGCGGCGCAGAGCGCCACACCGGCCAGAACCGCTTGCAGTTTGCACCGCAGGCAGCGCACCCGGGGATTCATGAACCGGATCAACAAGCGTTCGCCACCGGCTTTGCCGGCTTCCAGGGGGATCTGGAGATGCGGCAGATGGTCGCCCTCGGCATTGGTCGGCGCCGGCGCCCCGCACAGGCTGCACTTCAATTGCTCGTTCTCAGCCATTGGCCTTCTCCTTCGTCACGCAGGCAATCAGCGGCTTGACGATGCCGCGCAGGTCGCTCAGGTTCGCCTCCATCGCCTGGATCTGCCCCGGACTGCCGTGCGACTGGGTCGGCCGCAGGCCGCAGTCATAGAGCTTGTCCATGAGCTTCTGCGCGTCCTCCTCGCTCAGACGGAGGTACGATTCGGGCTTCGGGCCGTCCGCCGGCACGCAATACACCCAGGTGGGGACCATCAGCAGGCGGCCCCTGTGCTCCGGCTCGGGCTTCTGGACAAAGCCAAGGCGGACGCCGTCCCCGTCCCAGTCTCTGCCGCAGCGGATGTGGATCGGAAGCTCGGGATTCAGTTGACCGTTCTCAGCCATCGCCCGCCGACCTCCCTGCGCTTGTATTTCGCCGTGGAGGGAGTGTAGTCCACCCGCCCGAGCGCAGCCTTCGCTTCGCGGACGGACCGGACCATGAGGGCGAACTGCTGCGGGTCGAGCGAGAAGGCGACGTCGAATCCGTCCTCGTCGATCTTGAAGTGCTTCTCGATGACCGTCGCCCCGAGACTGACGGCGACGACCGGGCAGACGATTCCCGTCGTGTGGTCCGAGAGTCCCACCGGGACGCCGAACCGTTCACGCAGGTCGGGGATCGTGACGAGATTCATCCGGTCCGGGGGGGCCGGATAGCAGCTTGTGCACTTGAGCAGCGCCAACTTCTTCCCTGCGAAAGTCAAAACCGCTGCCCCGATCTCGTCTAAGGTAGCTGTTCCGGTGGAGAGGATAACGGGCTTGTCCGTCCTGTCAACTGCCTCGAGCAGATTTTTATAGCCGATCTCAAAACTGGAGACCTTGTACGTGGGAACACCGTACGACTCGGCCACGGGCACCATGTCCGGATGGAAGACGCTTGCGATGAACGCAAGTCCCCGCTCCTCCGCCAGTTGCAGCAGCTCCGGCGTCCACTCGTGCGGCATGGCGGCCGCGCTGTAGAGGTCCCACAGGGTGCTCCCCGCCCAGAGCCCCTCCCGGATGCAAAATTCTTCCGCGGCGCTCTGGAGGGTCATCTGCTCGGGCGTGTAGAGCTGGACCTTGACGGCCGAGGCCCCCGCGGCGGCGGCGGCCTCGATCATCCGGCGGGTCTTGTCGAGAGACCGCGAATGATTCGCCCCGATCTCGGCGATGATCTGGACTGCATCCGGCGTCATGCCGTGCAGTATACCGCCGCAGGCGTTGTTGTACATACTCCCTGCCGCCCGGAGTCCTCCGCGTTTGCCCCGGGGCCGATCGCATGCTATGCTTTAGGTGACCCTTTGCGAGGAGAATCCCATGGTATCGG
>JAQTVL010000477.1 GCA_028706835.1 Phycisphaerae bacterium
GACCATAGATCCCCGCCCGCCACGGCCTGGCCAGCACGAACTGGTAGCTCCGCGTGCAGGCGTCGAACGTGTCGGAACCCTCGACCGCGATCGTCGGAGCCATCAGCAGGCCGCCAGCCAGCAGGCCGATCAGCAGGAACGCCATGATGACGCCGCCGATCAGCGCCAGCCCGAAGGTGATGCCGAGCCAGATGCCGCCGAACCCCGGAATCGTGCCGGCGAGCCCGACGACCAGCGCCGTCAGCAGGCCGACCACCAGGAACACAACCACCGGCACCAGCGGGCTGGCCAGGAAACTGAGCACTTTCTTCAGCCCGAACTTGACGCACTCGGTGATGCCGGCCTTCTCGTCGCGGGTCGCCTGGAGGGCCGCGGCCCGGGCGATCGCCCCGCCGGCCACCGACCAGATGAGCAGCATCGGCACGAAGAGAAGGATCGCATACACCCAGTGCGTCGCGGCCAGCCAGATGATCCCGTACCCCATCAGCGCCAGCGAGGCGAGCAGGCCAAGCGGGTCCTGCCCGGGCTGGCCGGCCTGCAACCGGCCCGCGAACGGCGGCACGCCCTGCTGCACCTGCTGCCGTTGGGCGCGGACCGTCGCAAAGCCGGTGAAGACATTGCCGTGCAGGATCGCACCGACCGCCTGGCGGAAGTAGTGCCGCTCGTACGTCACGAACGTGTCAAACGGGCCTTGCTTGCCGAGCAACTGCATCTGGGCGTCGGCATCGGCGCCGGCCTTGTACCGGGCACGCGTGGCGTTCAACGCGCCCTTGTTGATCGCGTCTTTCTGCTCATCCCGCTTTTCTGAATCCTTCTCATCCTCAGCCTTCTTGATCGCGTCCTTGCGATCCGCCTCGATCTTGTCGACGTCTTTCTTCAGCGACTTCTCCAGCCGCTCATACAACTGCGAGCGGACCTTGCGGGCCTCCTTCTTGGCGGCCTCCTCGGCCTTCGCCGACGTCTCGTAGTCGAGGTCCTTGCCGACGAGTTCCGCCGACGCCGCCTTCACCAGGCCGGCCTCGACATCCTTCTCAGCCTTCTTCTGCCACCCGCCGAAATCCGCCACGCACCAGTAGGCGTCCGGCTCCGACATGTTGTTCTCGGGATCGACATAGACGGCGCTCAGCGGCGTGAACACCAGGTCGAGCACCTGGCCGAGGCCCCATGTCAGGATCACCGCCGCCAGCGCGATGACGATCTTGGTCATGTGCCGCGACAGCTTGAAGCCTTTGAAGATTTGCGTGAACCCGAACACCTCGCGCCAGTTGACGTGGCGGATTTCATGAGCGTCCGTGCCAGAGCGGGCTTCCTGGGACTCGTCGGCCATTGTCGACTCCTTTCAAGGGAAGTGGTCATCGGATGAGTTTGCGTCCGCCCGTCACCCGCGGGCAACGGGTGGTACACCCCACCCCGCGGCAGCCGCAGACGATGTGTAAGCGGCGTATCATTGCCGCCGATTATAGGCGGGCCATTGGCCCCTGCAATAGAAAATCGCGAGGATCGGCGATGGGATCGGGGACTGCCCCTCACTCAGCCGCCTTCGAGCCGCCGCCTTTGCCGGGCTTGGCGGGCGTGGAGGCCGGCTTGCTGTCCGACTTGGCTGGGGACTTGTCCTTTGTGTCGGCCGAGCTCGACGCCGCCGGCGCCGAGTCCTTCGTCGCCGCCTGCTTGTAGGAGTCGCTGCGGTAATCGGTGCTGTAGAAGCCGGAGCCCTTGAAGATGATCGCCCCGCCGCCGCTGATCAGCCGGCGAACCTTCCGCTTGCCGCACTCGGGGCACTTGCGAACCGGGGCCGCCATGATCGACTGGAACAACTCGAACCGATGGTCGCAGGCCTCGCACTGGTATTCGTAGGTTGGCATGGGCCGTACTCCTCGCTCTTACAGCTACATCCTTACGTCATTTCCCGCCGGCCGCCGCCCCGGAGGACACGATCACCTTGGCCGGGCGCAGCGTCCGGTCGTGCAGGCGATAGCCCCGGCTCAACTCCGTCAACACCGTCATCGGCGGCACATCATCGCTCGGCTGTTGCATCATCGCCTCGTGCAGTTGCGGGTCAAAAGGCTTGCCCGCAGCCTCGATGGGCGTCACGCCATATTTGGCCAGCAACGAGGTCAGGTGCTCGTGCGTGATCCGCACGCCGTCCAGGATGGCCTTGGCGTCGGGGGCGTCCGACTTGACCTGCATCGCCCGCTCCAGGTCGTCGACCACCACGAGAATCTCTTTGGCGAACTCAGCCACGGCGTACCGGCGGGCATCGGTCACTTCGCGAGCGACGCGCTTCTGATAGTTCTGGTAGTCAGCGGTGGTACGCTTGAGCCGGTCCATCAGCTCCGCCAACTCCGCCTGCACATGGGAATCGGGCGCGACCTCCTCGGGAACAGCGGCGGACGCCTCCGGCGCCGGCGTCTGGTCGTCCGCTGGGTCTGGTGCGTTGTTCTTCTTGATCATCTCCGATACCTCTCAGGGCATTCGATCCTCTGGACGGCGGGCGTCGCCCACGCGCGGACCTTCGGTCCTGCGGCTAAACGACGCTCTGGTTCCTGATGCCCGATGCCTACTCTTCCTTCGCGGGTTTCGAGCTCGAGAAATACTCCTTGATCTTCTCGAAAAAACCGCGGCTTTCCGGCATCACCGACCGGTCTTCCGTCTTGGCGTATTCGCGGAGCAACTGCTCTTGCTTGCCCGTCATTTTCGTCGGGGTCTCCACGACCACCTGCACCATCAGGCCGCCCTTCCTGCCCGATTGCAGGTCCGGCAGCCCTTTCTTGGCGACCTTGAACACGTGACCTGTCTGCGTGCCGGCGGGTATCTTCAGGGTGTCCGGCCCGTAGAGCGTCGGGATCTCCAGTTCCGCCCCGAGCGCCGCCTGGGCGAAGCTGATCGGCGCCCGCAGATACAGGTCGTTGCCATGACGCTCGAACAGCGGGTGCGGCGCCAGGCGGACGTAACAGTGCAAGTCGCCTCGACTGGCCTCGCCGCCCTCGCCCGGCTCGCCTTCGCCCCGGACGCGAACCGCCTGGCCTTCGTGAATGCCCGCGGGGACCTTGACCTCGACCTTCCGGTTGACCGCCTGCCGCCCGCTGCCCTTGCAGTCCGGGCAGGGGGTTTCGACCATCGAGCCGGCCCCGTGGCACCGCGGGCATGCGGTCACCGCCTGGAACATGCCGCCGAAGCTGGACCGCGCCACCTGGCCATAGCCGCCGCAGGTCGGGCAGGCCCGCCGGCCTGTGCCGGGGGCTGCGCCCGAGCCGTTGCACTTGTCGCAGAGGTCCTGCCTCTGGAATTCTAGCGTCTTCGGAGCGCCGGAGGCGACCTCTTCGAGCGTCAGCGTGATGCTGGTCTCCAGGTCGTATCCGCGCCGCGGGCCCCGCGACCGGCCTCGCCCGCCCTGCCCGCCCATCCCGAGGATGTCGGCGAACATGGAGAAAATGTCGTCGAAGCCCATGTGCGAGAAGTCGTGCATGCCGACCCCGCGCAGGCCCTCGTGGCCGAAGCGGTCGTAGCGCTGCCGCTTCCCGCCGTCGGACAGGACCTCGTAGGCTTCAGACAGTTCCTTGAACTCAGCCTCGGCCTTCTTCTTGGCCTCGATATCGCCCTGCACCCGGTCGGGGTGGCACTGGAGCGCCCGCGCGCGGTAGGCCTTGCGGATATCATCCGCCGAGGCCGTCTTGCCCACGCCGAGCACATCGTAATAGTCTCGCTTGTCCGTTGCCATTCCGGTCATGATAACAGTGGCCAGTGGTCAGTGGCCAGTGGCCAGCACAAAAAAGGCATAACACGAAGGGGCACGAAGGCCCACGAAGTCACACGAAGAAGACTTTCCGTCGAGTAGAGAAGAGGCGCAGTGATGGGTAGAGCAATGGCTTCCAGCGTATCCGCCTTTTCAAGCTTCGTGGCAAATGGCCATCCGCTCGTGCATCCTGTTTCCTCGTCCCTCTCTGAAATTCCGTACGGCGGGTTTTCCCCAGTACGGCTTCAAATCGGCCGTTCGGGCGCGACCTTCGCCA
>JAQTVL010000478.1 GCA_028706835.1 Phycisphaerae bacterium
TTGAGCAACCATACCGACTCCTTTCGATATGTGAGAAAAGTCTGGCCACTCTTCTCATCGACAGGAGCCGGTTCTTTTATCGAACCATTACCCCCTCAACTGTTACCCGACTTTGAACCAGGCCGAAATCTGACTGGCGCCCGATCCATCGTGAGTGCTGACAGACCACCGGCCGTTGCCCCTCACGCCTTGGCTGTGGCCTTCGACGGGGCCTTCTTGCGGAACGCGAAACCGGTCTTGGTCGCGTCGAGCACCACCGTGTCGCCGGGGGAGATTCGGCTGGCCAGGATTTCGCGGGCCAACTCGTTCTCGATCTCCTGCTGGATCAGCCGCTTCAGCGGGCGGGCGCCGAACTGCGGGTCGTAACCCTCGTCAGCCAGCCGTTGCGTCGCGGCGGGCGTCACGTCGATGGCGATCTCGCGCTCCGCCAGCCGGCGCCGCAGCACCTCCAACTGGATGGTCACGATCGCCGCCAGATGCTCCTTGGCCAGGCGGTGGAAGATGATGACCTCGTCGATGCGGTTGAGCAGTTCCGGGCGGAAGTATTGCTTGAGCGCATCCTTCACGCGGGCGTCGATTTCCCACTCGGCGTCCTCGCGACCGGCCAGTTCCATAATTGCGTCGCTGCCGATGTTGCTGGTCATCACGATGATCGTGTTCTTGAAGTCGACCGTCCGGCCATGGCCGTCGGTCAGCCGGCCGTCGTCGAGCACCTGGAGCAGGATGTTGAACACGTCGCGGTGGGCCTTCTCGATCTCGTCGAGCAGGATCACGGCGTAAGGCCGGCGGCGGACGGCCTCGGTCAGCCGGCCGCCCTCTTCGTAGCCGACGTAGCCCGGCGGGGCGCCGATGAGGCGGGCAACCGAGTGCTGCTCCATGAACTCGCTCATGTCCAGGCGGACCATGGCGGCCTCGGTATCGAACAGGAACTCAGCCAGCGCCTTGCAGAGTTCCGTCTTGCCGACGCCGGTCGGGCCGAGGAACAGGAAGCTGCCGATCGGGCGGTTCGGGTCGCCCAGCCCGGCGCGGGCACGCCGGACCGCGTCGCTGACGGCCCGGACGGCGTCGTCCTGGCCGACGACGCGCTGACTGAGACGCTCCTCCATGTGGACGAGCTTCTCGCGCTCGCCCTCCATCAGCCGGCTCACGGGCACGCCGGTCCACTTGGCCACCACCTCGGCGATCTCCTCGGGCGTGACCTCCTCGCGAACCAGCGCCTGGCCGTCCTTTTGCAGGGCGGTCAGTTCCTTCTCTTTGGCTTCGAGGTCGCGCCCAAGCTGCGGCATGTCGCCGTAGCGGATGCGGGCGGCTCGCTCCAGATCGCCGGCCCGCTGGGCCTGGTCCAGCTCCGTCTGGAGCGCGTCCAGCTTCTCGCGCACGGCCTTGCTCTGCCGCAACATGCCGACCTCGTTCTGCCACCGGGCGGACAACTGCGTGTCCTGCTCGGTCAGTTCCGCCAACTGTCGCTCGACCAAGGCAAGCTGCTTTCGGCTGCCGTCGTCCTTTTCCTTGCGCAGCGCCTCGCGCTCGATCTGGAGCTGCATGAGCCGGCGGCGGATTTCGTCCAGTTCGCTGGGCATCGAATCGTTCTCGATCCGCAGCCGGGACGCGGCCTCGTCCATCAGGTCGATCGCCTTGTCCGGCAGGAATCGGTCGGTGATGTAGCGATGGGATAACGTGGCCGCCGCGACCAGCGCGGCGTCCTGGATCCGCACGCCGTGGTGGGCATCGTAGCGGGGCTTGAGGCCCCGGAGGATCGCGATCGTGTCCTCGACGCTCGGCTCGGCCACGAGTACCGGCTGGAAGCGGCGCTCCAGGGCGGCGTCTTTTTCGACGTGCTGGCGATACTCGTCCAGCGTGGTCGCGCCGATGCAGCGAAGCTCGCCGCGGGCCAGCGCCGGCTTGAGCAGGTTGCTCGCGTCGATCGCGCCCTCCGCCCGGCCTGCGCCGACCAGCGTGTGCATCTCGTCGATGAACAGGATAATCTGGCCGTCGGAGCCGGTGACTTCCTTGAGCACGGCCTTGAGCCGGTCCTCGAACTCGCCGCGATACTTGGCGCCGGCGATGAGCGCGCCCATGTCCAGCGCAACGACCCGCTTGTCCTTGAGCATCGTCGGCACGTCGCCGTTGACGATCCGCTGGGCGAGGCCCTCGACGATGGCCGTCTTGCCCACGCCCGGCTCGCCGATGAGCACGGGGTTGTTCTTGGTGCGCCGCGTGAGGACCTGCATACAGCGGCGGATTTCCTCCTCGCGGCCGATGACCGGGTCGAGCTTGCCCTGGCGGGCCCGCTCGACCAGGTCCACGCCGTAGCGCTTGAGGGCCTCGTACTTGGCCTCGGGGTCCTGGTCGGTCACGCTCTGCCCGCCGCGAACATCTTTGAGGGCCGCGAGAATCCGGTCGCGGTCCGCGCCCAACGAGGTGAGCAGTTCCTTGGCGGTGCTCTTGGCCGACGCCAGCGCCAGCAGCAGGTGCTCGGTGGAGATGTACTGGTCCTTGAGCTTGTCAGCCTCTTGTTGGGCCTTGGCGAGCACCTCGTTCAGTTCCCGGTCCGGCGCGAGCTCCGCGCCACCGGAAACCTGAGGCTGCCGAGCCAGCTCACCGTCGGCCATGCCCGCGAGTTGGTCGGGCTTGACGCCGATCCGCGTGAGGATGGGCGCCACGACGCCGCCCTCGCGTTCGCTGAGCATGGCGCTCAGCAGGTGCAGCGGCGAAATGGTGCCGTGGCTGCGCGACTGCGCCAGCTTCTGCGCCGCGGCCACAGCCTCTTGGGCCCGAACTGTCAGTTGATCGGAACGCATGGGTATCGGCCCTCTCTTCACTCGCTCCCCAGCAGCGCCGCGATTCGCTTCTCCGTTGGCGGGTGCGTGCTGAACAGGGTCGCGAACTGCACGCCCAGCAACGGCTGGACGATCATCATGCTCGCGTGCGACGGCGGGCAGTGCATCGGGATCCGCTGGTTCAGGTGGTCCAGTTTGGCCAGCGCGTTGGCCAGGCCCCGCGGCGTGCCGACCATAGCGGCGCCCTCCGCGTCGGCGGCGTATTCCCGCGACCGCGAGATGGCAAGCTGGATCAGCGTGGCCGCCAGCGGGGCGAAGATCAGCATCAGCAGCGCCACCAACGGGTTGCCGCCTTCGCGGTCCCGGCTGCCGCCGAACCAGTAGGCCAGGTAGGCCAGCATCGAGATCGCCCCGGCGATTGTCGCGGCGATGGTGCTGATGAGGATGTCGCGATGCTTGACGTGTGACAGTTCGTGCGCGATCACGCCGGCCAACTCGTCGGCGTTGAGCAGTTGCATCAGGCCCGTGGTGACGCACACCGCGCTGTGGTGCGGATTGCGGCCGGTGGCGAATGCGTTGGGGGCCTGCTGCGGCGAGATGTAGACTCGCGGCCGCGGCATCCCCGCCCGGTCGGCCAGCACGTTCACCACGCCGACGAGTTCCGGCTCGTCGCGGTCGGTGACTTCCTGGGCGCCCATGGAGGCCAGGGCGATCCTGTCGGAAAAGAAGAACGCGATGCCGTTGGAGATCAGCCCGATCACCAGGCCGATGACCAGGCCATGCATGCCCCAGATCGACCCGATGCCCATGCACAGGCCCATCAGTGCGGCCAGCAGGACGGCGGTCTTCATGTTGTTGACGAACTTGACCATGCGTCTCCTTCTTTCACGCCCCCGCGAGAGATTGTATGTGCAAACCGCGTGCCAGGCGGGGCGGCTGCCCGTAACGGATTGACAGTGCGTATCTTACCGCAAACGCGGGCGGAAAAGTAACATGCCGTTTTGGCAGGCGAGCGAGACGAACAGATTACTTCTTCTCGAAGTACCGGACGTTGTCGAGGTCCTGGAAATGAGCGTCTTGCGTCCAGAGTGTGGCACCGTGGGCGCGGGCGGTGGCAAGGATGATGCTGTCAGCCAGGGGAAGCTTGAGTTCTTGACTGATGGAGGCGGCGGACATGGCAGTGGCGAAGTCAAGATCAACCACTTTGCC
>JAQTVL010000479.1 GCA_028706835.1 Phycisphaerae bacterium
GGGAGGACCACGACTACGCGATCGGGATCGACTCGATGGAGGGGCGGCTGTCGGACGTGAACAATCCCAAGAGCGCCCTGGACACCGATGGGATCACGGTCCTGGACCGCAATACCGGCGAGGTCGTGGCGATTTACCAGGGCCGCACGGACCAGCGGGAGCTGGCCAAGCAGGCGTACCGGGCGGCCGTCTGGTATCACGAGGCCTTCGTCGGGCCGGAGATGCCGGCGTCCATGGTGCTGCTGTCGTACTTCAAGGAGCGGAATTATCCGAATCTGTACAACCGTTCGATCCACGAGGACCGGCTGGCGGAGGGCGAAAGCGAGGTCCTCGGCTGGCGGACGACGTCCATCACGCGCAAGTGGCTGGTGGACGATTTCGTGGTCGCGGCCAAAGAGGGCGGGGTCAAGGTCGTCTTCGAGGAGCTGCTCGAGGAGATGCAGTCGTTCGTCCGCAACAAGAACGGGCGGGCCGAGGCCCTGCCGGGCGAGCATGACGATTTGCTGTTTTCGGCGATGATCGCCCTGCAGGTGCACAAGCGCTGCCCCCTGTCGGCCCGGGCGTATCGCAGCGACCAGACGGGCGACGACGGGCCGCGCGACCCGGGGCGGGACGTCAACGAGCTGGCCTACGCCGGGGCGGTGGACAACCTCGCTGACCTGGAGGACGACGAGGATGAGGAGACCTTGACCGAATGAGCGCGGCATTGGCACTGGGACTGGGACTGGGAATCGTGATCGGGGCGGCCGGGGGGGCCGCCTTGATCTGGCTGGGCATGCGGCTGCACGAGCGGATCGTCTGGAGCGTCCGGGAGGACCGGCCGGCCTTCTCGGAGTCCGACGCGCCGCTGGAACACGGATTTACCGATGAGGAGAACGAGCCATGATCGCATACGGAGTGTGGCAGGAAATGCGGGGCGGGATCGACTGCACGGCGGACGATACCGCGCTCGACGGCGTGACGAAGGGACTGCGTCTGACGGACTTCACGGCCAACCGCGTGCTGTTCGAGCTGCAGCCGGGCGCCCACATGGTGATGGTCGGCTTCCACGCGGAAGGGCCCGGCGAGGACGCGACGGCGTCCTTCGGCTGCGAACTGTGGGCGGCCGGGTCGGACAAGATCCCCCAGCGGGTGTGCGACCTCACGGGCCTGTGCGGGCCGGCCATCGCGGATATGAGCCAGGCGGACCTGACCACGCGGATGTTCTACGACGATCTGACCGTGGCGGACACGACGGAGTGGCTGGACGTCACGACGGGCAACCTGCTCTCGGACGGCCTGGCCTGGGTGTGCTTCAGCTCCCGCGGCGCCCGGTGGCTGTGGCCTCGCTTTTACAACGTGGGCGACGCGACCGAGGCGGACCGCATCAAGGCCCTGGTCAAGGAGTACTGACATGGGGACCTTCAGCGACTACTGGGAAGACCTCGTTCTGGGCGCCCTGTTCAAGAAGGTGCCGCTGGCCGAAGTCACGATCTGGGTGGGAATGTGCAACTCGGACACGGCGCTGTCGGACTCCGCCACCCCGTACGAACCGACAGCGGCCTCCTACGGACGTCAGGACACCAGCGCCGCGGCCTGGACGGCGGCGTCGGGCGGGGCGCTGGACAATGCGGCCATCATCGAGTTCACCACGGCGGCGCAGTCGTGGTGTACGATCTACGGCTTTGCGGCTTTCGATGCCTCGACGGCCGGCAACGTGCTGTTTTGCGGGACGCTCGCGGCGGCGCGGGACGTGACGGCCAATGATGCGATCCGTTTCGCGATCGGCGCGCTGGATGTGGCTTTGGATTAAGACGGGTGGGCTATGGCCATCGACGCGGGGACAGTTTGGGAGTTGCGGGCGGAGGCGCCCAGCTACGCCGGGGGCGGGTTCGCCGACCTCAACCCGGGCACGTCCGTTGATTATTCCCAGCAGGACAGCCCGCAACTGACGCTGACGGACATCGCCACCGACGGCGCGGGCACGGGCGTCTCCTCGGCCACGGGCGGGTTTACGGCGGCCATGGTGGGCAACGTCGTTTACCTGTCCCGCGTCGGGCATCTGACGAAGGGCTTCTATCAGATCGTCAGCTACACGGACACCAACAACGTGACGATCGACCGTTCGGCCGGGGCGGGCAAAGTCAACTGGCTCGCCTACGTCGGGGGCGCGATCAATCCGCTGGCGCACAAGCAGGATAATTTCTGGTCGGCGGTCAGGACGGGCAATATCGTCTGGGTCCGGACGGGGACTTACACCAACGGGGGCATTGCCGGTAGTTTTAGTGCGGGCACGTCCACGATCCCCCTGCGGGTCTATGGCTATGAGACCGCGCGGGGCGACATGCCCACGGCCGACAACCGGCCGCTCTGGGACCAGCCGGACAGCACGTATCACGCCTGCCATTTCACCGGTTATGCGAACGTGCGCCATCTGCGGTTCCGTTCGGTCGGCCGCACGCTCTCGACCAGCACCGGCGCCACGTTTTACAACTGCAAGATGACTTCTTCGGGGCTCGCCTCGGCGAGCTATGCCACCGCCGTACTCGCCTCACAGAACGTACTGGTTCTCTGCGAGCTGGATCATCCCGTGGCGGGCAAAGAGGCCCTCACGAGTTCCGGCGCGACGTTGATCGCCTGCTTCATCCACGATGCGCCCACCGTCGGCGCCGCGCTGAACGGGCATTTGATTCATTGCGCCGTTACACGCTGTGGAACGGGGGTGAAGATCACCGCCAATAACACGCACTTCTACGGGTGCGTGATCTATGGCAATACGACGGGCATTCTGTGGGAGGGCGCGAGCGCCCTGGCCAATCTCAACATCGTCAACAACATCATCTCGGGCAACACGACGGGGGCCTCGTTCGGGGCGGCCGACCTCAAGGCCGTGGTGGATCACAACTGCTGGTACAACACGACCGACGTGGTCAATCTCACCAAGGGGCCGAACGACCTCAGCACCGATCCGCTGCTGGTCGATCCGACGAACGACGATTTCCGGCTCCAGACGACTTCGCCCTGCCACGGCGCGGGGCTGCAATTGGGGGCGAGCGTTGGCCTATAACATCAACATCGGTCCGTGTCAGACGACGACTCCAGGCGCCACGTTCGGCGTGCCGATCGGGCCGTACGCCAGCGTGCCGGTCGCGCCGGGCACGATGCACGAAGCCGCCGGCGGGATCGCGGCGCTGTCGTCCTTCAGCGCCCGCCTGGCGCAGACCTACGCCGTGCGCGTCCAGATCGACGCCGTAGCGCTTGCGGCGGGACGGGTGCAGCATCGGGCCGCCGTCTACGTGCCGGCGCAGGCGCTGGCGGAGCCTTATCCGGTCCCGAATCTCGACGACTACGCCGGCCGGGGCGGGTCCTTCGCCCCGGCGGTGCGGCAGTGGGCGGCGGATCTCGTCCAGTGGCGCCAGGACCATGCCCGCCGCGTCCTGCGGGACCTCGCCCGCATTCAGGCCGAGAAATCGAATGAATGGGTGGAGGTGTGACATGGCTCTGCACGAGGCGGTCGGCGCGGTAAGGGCAACCAGCGCGGTCGTCGCCCGGGTGCAGTATCGGGCGGGGGCCTTCGTGCCGGCGCAGGCGCTGGCCGAGCCGTTTCCGGTTCCGACCCTGTGGGATTACGAACGGGGCGGCGATTTCGAGAGCGCCATGCGGGCCTGGGCCCAGGACGCCCAGCGCTGGGACGCCGAGCACATGACGCGGATCATGCGGGATCTGGCGCGGCTCGGACAAGAGAAGAGTTCTGATTGGGTGGATGCGTAATGGGAATCGCACTCGAAGTCAAGGAAGACGCGAACGCCGGACTGACCCCCAAGGAACGGCTGGTCCAGGCCCTTCAGGACGAAGAGGACCGGGGCATGGCCATCACGCGGAGCTGGATGGACCTCTGGCGGCAGAACCTGGAGTACTTCTTCTCCGAGCAGCTCGCCGGCCGCAAGAAGCACAAGCACTGGGACTGGATCGTGATCAACTACATCTGGCCCTCG
>JAQTVL010000480.1 GCA_028706835.1 Phycisphaerae bacterium
CGGCCAACGCCGGCTGGCGGATCGGGAGCAAGCTCAACCGCGTGGCCTTGAAGTTGCTTCGAGTGTTCGGGGCCACGCCGGGCGTCGTCCTGGCGGAGGACGACTTCGGGGGGAAGGTCGAGCGGATCGAGCCTGCCGAGCTGAGCCAGGGCCACCTGATGATGGCGGACAAGAGCGCCGAGGACATCAAGACCATCAGCGGCGTGAACAACGCGGTGATGGGCATTGACTCGGAATCGCAGGAGTCCGGGCGCCTCGCCGCCCAGCGGACGAGGCAGGGGATGGTCACGCTGGAGCCGATCTTCGATAACTTCGATTCGGCGCTCGAGCTGTTCCACACGACAAGCGTCGAGCTCGTCTTCCGGGGCGGGCTCTACACGCCCGATGAGGTCCGGCAGATCGTCGACGACGAAGACCTGCTGGATCCCGAACTGGTCGAGCAGGCGCGGGCGGAGATTGCGGAGCTGGCGCCCCCGCCGACCGCGGCGTCGCCCATGGACCTGGCCGCGCCCGACCTGCTGCCCCAGCAGGCCCAGGCGGTGATGGCCCATGACCAGCAGCAGCTTGCCGAGTATGAGGCGATGGTCGAGCCGCTGATCCGCGAGCGGGCACTGGACCTGCTGTTCGAGCAGATGGGCAACGTCGACGCCGGCCGCTACAGCACCACGGTCCTCAAGAGCCCGTCGGCCCCGACCGAACGCATGGCCAACCTCGCGGAGCTCGAAGCGATCGGCGAACGCTACCCCGGCGCGATCCCGCCTGCGGTGTATATCCGCCACTCGGGCCTGCCCCAGGCCATGAAAGACGAATTGATCGGGGCACTGCAGACGACGAACCCCGCACCCACACCCACCGGAGCCGCGGCATGAGCAAGAAGAGCACCAGCAAGAAGAGCACCAGCAGCGACGTGGCAGCCGGGCTGCAGGCTCCCTTCGAGCAACTGCGGAACGCCGTAGAAGCGGCCGTCACGCAGCTGCGCGAGGAGTACGGCTCCCTCGATCTGGAGTTCACGGTCGACGTTAGCAGCGACGTGCCGCCCCGGTTGATGGTCGCCACGGAATGGTCCTGGCACACCAAGCGGCCAGGTGGTCATTTGTACGACGTACGGGAAACCGACCCCGCTTCCGCGGCCATCGCCACGTACATCGCGCTGTCCCGTTGGTGCGACGATCAGATCTCCCCGCCCGCCGCGCAGCCGCAAGCCGCCAAGCCCGAGCCGACCACCGGCGACGTGGACATACTCAACGCCCTCGCCGACCGCCTGCGCGCCGAACTGAAGCGACTGGCGGGTGTCAGTCCCGAGTACCACCTGGCGGTGCGGCACTTCGACAGCGCCCAGGCCCAGCTCCGCCGCTGCGCCGATGAGGTGCGGTTCGGGCTGCGCGAACGCGAGCGGGCCGATGCGGTGCTCGAACGCCATCGCAATCCGCAGCGCGTCGCCCAGGACGCCGCCGAGGTCCAGCGGCTCAACCGCCGCGACCGCCGCCGCGTGATCGCCTTCGCCCGCCGCTTCGGCGCCGACGAAACCGACCCCAAGGCCGCGCAGGTGGTGCCCGCCCCGGTGACCTACGACAACCGGGATGCGGCGATCAAGGCCTGGCAGCCGGGCGCCCCGGCGTATGACCGCCTGGTCGAGGGCGGGCGTTTCGTGGTCGACAAGATCGTGATCGTGCCCGATGACGATCTGCCCCTGTCGCCCAGCCATCCCCTGGCGGAAACCGTCCGGCTTCGTCTGCACGACATCGATGACGAAGACCCCGACGAACTGGACACGCTCCCTCCCGCGCCTGCCGGTGATCCGCAGGCCGCCTCGGCGTCGTAAACGCCTGTTGTCCCAACCCCGCGGGTGAACGCGGGGGCCTGCCATCGCGGCTGTTGCGGTGAGTTTTCGGCGAATCTCCAGCCTGTAACTTCGGAGACGGCAATGAGTGATGAAGCGAACGATCAGATGCTCGATGACCTGTACGGTGACGAGCTGCCCGATCCCCTCCTGGTGGATGGCCAGGGCGATGACGAGGCCTCGACGGCGGTCCAACCGCCGGCGGCGCCCGTGATCAAGCCCACTCCCACCACCACCCCCCCCACCCCCGCCACCAGCGCAACGCCCGCGCCTGCCGCGGACCCGGCGACAATCGATGCGCCCCTCGAGGTCAAGGCCCCGAAGCGTATCGATGAGGTCGCGGCCGATCCGTCGCAGAAGGTGCCCCTGGCCGAACTGGTCAAGCACCGGCGGGCGGCCCGCGACTTGCGGCTGCGGGTGGCGGAACTGGAGGCCGAGCGGTCGATCCGTACAGCGGCATCCGGGGCCGGCCGGGAGGCCGACCCATTCCCGCGTCAAGCGGAGCTGGACGAGATCCAGAATCTGATCGAACAGGACGAGCCTTTGTCCGCCAAGCAGGCCCGGACCCTGACCGAACTGACCGCCGCGCGCCTCAAGCACGAAGCGGCCCAGGAGGCCAAGGTCCAGCAAGCCGTCGCCGGCTCCACTGCCGGCAGCGCCGTCCGCCTCGCGCACCAGACCGCCCTCGAAGAGTGGACGGTCGATCAGTGCGGTGAAGGTCTGGACTACGCGACGGTGTGGCGGGAAGGGTTCGCCAACCTGTCGGACGCGGACAAGGCGGCGATCGAGGCCGCGGGCGAAGAGGCAGCGGGCCAGATGTATACCCGCTGCATTCAGCGCACGCCGGCGCTCTACAGCCGCTACCGCTCCCGCGCTTCATCCGTTGCCGCCAGCACCGGGGCCCCTGCGCCCCGGAGCCCGGCAGCGCCGCCTGCGTCGCCCAAGCCCTTCGCCGAAACCCCGCCCGTGCCGGTGACCCCGGACGTTGAGCGGCTGGCGGAGGAGCTGTACGGCGACGATGAGGAGGCGGCGCTGCCCTGATCCGTAAAGGACCAAGGCAATGCCTTCCACCAGTTTTGCATCCAACGATCCCCTGACCAAAAAGAAGTGGGGGAAGGACATCTTCAAGTATGCCATCGCGCTGATGATGTTCAGCACGGCCAACGGCCTGCTGACCAGCAACGGCAACGGCGTGGTGCACGTCAACGCCGAGCTGAGCAAGCAGCGGGGCGACGGCATCACGTTCCAACTGATCCCCGCCCTCATGGGCACCGGCCAGGGCGATGACGGCACCCTGATCGGCAACGAAGAGGCGATGACCGCCTACAACTTCCTGCTGAACATCCACGAACGCGGCCACGCGGTTCGGTCGGCCGGCAAGATGAGTGAGCAGCGGGCGGTGATGAAGTTCCGTCCCACCGCCAAACAGAAGCTGGCCGAGTGGCTCAGCAACGTGGCGCTGGAAGACGACATTTGGCGGGCCCTGTGCGGCCTGCGGAATGCGTCGACCGCGCTCTCCACGGTGAACTACAAGTACCCGTCGAGCAACCGCATCATGTACATCGGCCAGACCGCCGCCGGCACCGAGCTGGCGGACAAGGCGACCGACGCCCTGCTGAGCGCCCAGACGGCGACCGACGCCCTGTTCGGCACCACGGTCATCGAGCGGGCACGCCGCAAGGCCATGGTGGTCACGCCCAAAATCCAGCCCCTGCGCATCGAGGGCGAGGACGTGTACGTGATGTACATCCATCCGTACCAGTCCAAGGCCCTGCGCAAGGACACCGCCTGGCTCGAAGCCCAGCAGCACGCCAACCTCCGCGGCTCGAAGAACCCGCTGTTCACCGCGGCCCTGGGGCGCTGGGAAAACGTCATCATCCTCGAAAGCCAGCGCATCCCCGTACGCACCGGCGCCGGGGGTACGGCCGTGACCGAGGGCTTCCTGCTGAATGACGGCCAGACCGCCACGACCGACGCGGTGGCCACCGGCAAGAGCGTGGCCCGCGCTGTGCTCTGCGGCAAGCAGGCGATCGCCCTGGGCTGGGGCCAGATGCCTGAGTACGGCGAGGACTGGGGCGACGTGGCGGGCCTGCAGCGGCAGGCGATCAGTGCCGTGGACATGATCTACGGC
>JAQTVL010000481.1 GCA_028706835.1 Phycisphaerae bacterium
CTCGCGGGCCTTCGAGCACAGCTCGATCGGCACGTCGTTGAGGGTCCCGTCTTCCTGCTCCGCGAAGATCCAGACATCGCCTTTTGGATTCGGATCGATCATGAGAACTCCTAGCTATCAGCAGTCAGCGGTCAGCAATTCAGCAATCATCTCCCAGCTATCAGCCTTGGGCATTCAGGTCGAATGAGCTGAATGCTGAAAGCTGATCGCTGAAAGCTTTCGTTACCCGATCGTGTGGTCCTCGATCAACTCGTGGACCAGGTTGGTGATGCCCTCCGCCGTCGGCTCGATCTTGGTGAAGCCCGACGCCGTCAGCACGATCGACTGGATGCGATGCACCTTCGTCGGCGAGCCGGTCAGCCCGACCCACTGGAGGTCCGGCTTGATGTCGTCGAGGTTCCACTGGTCGATGAGCAGCCCGCGAGCGGCGTAGTCCTTCAGCCGCTTGCTCACTTCCGCCTTGCGTTCGGCCTCGGTGGCCGCCAGCACGGCGCCGGCGGCGGCCCGCTCGATCTCGGCCCTTTCCGCGTTCGGCGTGGCGGCGAGCCGCTTGGCGACATCGGCCGCGATGTCCGCCTTGCGGGCAGCCAGTGTCGCGTCGTTCACGTCGCGTTCGATCTCAGCCGGGCTTTTCGCGGCCTTGTGCTTCATCAGCTTGCGGGCAGCCGGCGGGCGGGGCTCGTTGGCGGCGTCGGTGATCGTCAGCAGCATCGGCAGTTTGCCTTCGACGATCTCCCAGCCGTGGCCGAGGTTGCGCCGGACGCGCATCGTGCCGTCCTTGATGTCGAGCAACTTCTCGACGTAGCTGGCCTGCGTCATGCCGAGTTTCTCAGCCGTCTGCGGCCCGACCTGGGCGGTGTCGCCGTCGATCGCCTGCCGGCCGCACAGCACGATGTCCACTTTGCCCAGCTTGCGAACGGCGCAATTAAGGATATAGCTGGTGGCCAGCGTGTCGGACCCCGCCGCCCGGCGATCGGTAATCAGGATCGCCCGGTCGGCCCCGCGATACAGCGACGCGCGAAGGATCTCGCACGCCGCCGGCAGGCCCATGGTGATCACCGTGACCGTGCCGCCGAAGCGGTCCTTGATCGACAGCGCCATCTCCAGGGCGTGCAGGTCTTCCGGGTTGAAAATGGCCGGCAACGCCGCCCGGTTCACCGTCCCGTCATCCTTCATGGCCTTGCCGGTGATGCCCTTGGTGTCGGGCACCTGCTTGGCCAGCACGACGCAGTTGTAACCCATCCTCGACCTCCGCTAGGTGGGGCGCCGAGCGGCGCCCGGTTTCAAGAATCGCATACATTACTGGTCGATCCGGCGACGGTCAAGAGCGTATCAATTGCAAAGTTTCCGAATCGGCCCTACAATCCCGTCAGCCTCAAAACAGCCGTAAGCGAGCACACATAACCAGTTATGTTGTCCCGCGTCCAAGCTGTTCATCGTAATAGCAGTGAGTGAAAACACGATGAATAAATCCATAGTGATTATCGCATTGTGCGGCCTCGCCGCGCTCGCCGCCTTCGGCTGCAAGTCCAAGCCGAGCGCAACCAAGGTAGTCGTCTACGCGGCGGCTGGGCTGCACGGGCCGATCGGCGAAGTGACAGCCGAGTTCAACGCGACCATCAAGCCGGCCGAACTGTCCATCGATTACGCCGGCACGGGCCAGTTGCTCGGCAAACTGAAGACCGCATCGGCCCCGGAGTATCGGCCTGACGTGTTCATCGCCGCCGAGGAATCCTACGCCAAAAAGGCGGTCGACCAGGGGCTGGCTGACCGCACGGAGGTCTGGGGCTACAACGTGCCGGTGCTGGTGGTCTCCAACAGCAGCACGATCGCGATCGAGAAACTGGCCGACCTCGGCAAGGCCGGCGTGAAGGTCTCCCTCGGCGAGAACCGCGGCCCGGCCATCGGGATCGTCTCGGACAAACTGCTCGACCAGGCGGGGCTGGGCGACGTGGCCAAGGCGGCGGTGCGATGTTCGACCGTGGAAGAGGTGGCCAACAACGTCAAGCTCGGCCACGCGGACGCCGCCATCATCTGGGAGATGACGGCCCGCCAGCCGGGCAACGCCGACAAGATGAAGATCATCCCGATCCCCGATGCCCCGCGAGTTGCGATCGTGCTCTGCCGCGTGGCCAAGTGTCCGCACCCGGCCCAGGCGGATGCCTTCATCAAGTTCCTGACCACCAGCCCGTCCGCCCGGGCGGCGATGGTGCGGCATTCCATCCTTCCCGCGACGACCCAGCCGGTGACGGGGGCTCAACCGTGAGGCACCTTGGCGGCGTCCGGCTCCCGATCCTGATCGTCGCGGCGGCGGCGATCACCGCGGGTGTGTTGGCGTTTCGGCACTACCATCGCCCCGAGCCGAAGCCGACGCTCCGCGTCTTCTGCGGCGGTTCGATGCGCCCGCCGATCGAGGAGCTTATCCACCGGTTCGAGCAGAGGAACAATGTCCGCATCGAGCCGATTTACAACGGCTGCGGCACGCTCGTCGGCCAGATGAAGACCGGCGCCGCCGGCGATGTCTACTACTCCTGCGACACGTCGTTCATGAATGACGCCCGCTCGATCGGCGCGATCGACGAGAGCTACCCGGTGGCCAACGTGACCCGCTTCCGCCCGGTCATCATGGTGCTCAAGAACAACCCCAGGAACATCGTCACGGTGGACGACCTTGCCCGCCCCGGCCTGAAGATCGGGCTTGGCGTCGAGGACCACGGCGCGGTCGGGCGGGTCGGGTGGCAGATCGTCCGGGCGTCGCCGAAGGCCGAGCAGATCCAGAAGAACATCGTCACGCTGGCGCCCACCGCGGACTTCCTGTGCGCGCAGTTGGCGACCGGGAACCTCGACGCCGTCATCACATGGGATGCCGTCGCCCGGAACTACGCCACTTGCGAAATGAAGGACATCCCCGACTGGTTCAGCGATCAGCCGATCGCCCTGATGAAAAAGACGGCCAACCCGGAGTTGGCTCGCAGGTTCATCGAGTTCATTCGGTCCGCCGAGGCCCGCAAGGTGTTTGCCGAGCATGGATTCATCGTCAACCAGCCCACGACCCAGCCCTGAGCCCGCGCCCGCAGGCCCATGGCCCGAACCGCCGCCGGAGGCGGACGGTTTCGGACGCGCCCTGCGAGGCCGGTTGTTCATGGGCTGGATGATCCTGCTCGGGTCGTTCTATCTGCTGCTCGTGGTGGCGCTGCTGGGCGGGAACGTGCAATACGTCCACAGCGAGGTTGTCGGGGCGATTCAGAAGCAGCACGAGGCTGAGGCCGTTGCCGCCGGCAAGAGCGCCAAAGAGGCGGCCCCCGTCACGCTGGGCGAGGTCATCCGCGGCTGGGGCGACTTCATCCGCCGAACGCTGTGGAATGAGCGCATCCGCTACGCCACCATGCTCAGCTTCATCACCAGCACGGCCACCGTGATCGTCGCGATGCTGGTCGGCATTCCGACGGCCTACATCCTGTCGCGGCGGCGGTTCTGGGGCATCAGCATCATCGACACGATCCTGGATATCCCCATCGTCCTGCCGCCGCTGGTGGTCGGCGTGAGCCTGCTGATCTTTTTCCAGACCGACCTCGGCCGGTGGATCAACCGCGCGTTCCCGGGCGAGTTGGTGTTCAAGCCGGCGGGCATCGTGCTGGCGCAGTTCAGCGTGGCGTGCGCGTTCGGCATCCGCACGCTCAAAGCCACCTTCCAGCAGATCGACCCGCGGATCGAGGCCGTCGCCCGCACGCTCGGGGCGAGCAAGGGGCAGGCCTTCTTCCGCCTGACCATGCCGATGAGCCGGGACGGCATCCTGGCGGCCGGCGTGATGACCTGGGCCCGGGCGATCGGCGAGTTCGGCCCGATCCTGATCTTCAACGGCACGATGCAGATGAACACCGAGGTGCTGCCGACCCCGATTTTCCTGGAGTTCCAGGTAGGCAACCTCCAGGGGTCGCTGGCTGTGAGCATGTTGATCGTCCTGATCGC
>JAQTVL010000482.1 GCA_028706835.1 Phycisphaerae bacterium
ACCCCGTGCTGCGAGACGCGATACATCTGGTTCGGATACTTCTCGATGACCATCTGATACATCTTGAGAGCGTCGCGGTACTGGCCCTTGGATTCCTGCCCGAGCGCCGCCTCGACCAGGGCGTTGGCCCGCGAGTCCTCGTCGATCAGGTTGAGGGTGAAGAAAGTTGTTTCGGTGGACAGTTTCATCTCGTCTTCGGTGCGCATCCAGCGGCCCGGGTCGCGACCGGTCCTCGCGTCGCGGGCCAGGAAATCGGGCACGTAGCTGGCGTAGAGGTCCTTGAACGGGTCCTTGACCTTCACCGGCTCCGGGGCCGTCGTCGGGGGCGTCGTCCGACCGGCGGGCCGGGGCTGCTGCCCGCCCGCCGACGACGCGAACAGCAGAATCAGCGGCAGAAAGAACAGAGGCCTGGCAGACCGGGGCGGCGGCATACGCATAGAAAACCTCCATTCGAGCAGACAGTTGCTCTAGAGATTAACCCCGCCCAGCCGGCGGCGTTCCTCCCCGACCTGCCGGGAGAAGACGCGTTCTGTCAATGCGTGGACGTCCTCCACTGTGCTGGTCCAGGGAAGGTTGTTCGGTAGAGGCGCGGGCGTTGTGTCCGGGGCAATGGCTCTTTGAGAGGTGAATGAACGGCCTCGTCGCGGCCAGCGCAGACCGGGAGCGTCGCTTGCGCTACAAGGTCGCTGCAAGTTCACGCCACTTGCCGGAGTTGAACGACAGGCCGGTTCCTATTGCCCGCATGGTGGGTGACGATGAGTTCAAGGCGGCTACCAGGGCAACCTCGGATGGGCGATCCGATAATATCGCGGTTTGGCCGGTAATATCGAGAGTTCGTGGCCAGTGTATTATGGGCGTAATACAGTTCCACGTGGAACATTCCGCGCCTGCCTGTCCGGTGGCAGACTACTTCACCGCTCGCGCGGCGACCTACGGGTATAATGGGGTCGGCGGGAGAATCAGCGTACGCAGCCTGAACTGGGATCGTGCCGAAAACGCGGGTACGCGGTTTGCATCGGCCAATGAAACGCAGACGGCAAGCGGGCGGCGGCGTGCGATACTCTCCGGGAGGATTCATGGCCGACAACGATCCACATGCACCGGATGTCCGCCAGCGGCAGACCGTGGACGATGGCTTCTCCGCCGGCTGGGGACGCCACTTCCTGCCGGCTGAGGAATTCGTCATCGACTGCCACATGCACATCGACGGCAAGGAGCCGTGGATGGTTCGCAAGTCGCTGGACCTGCTGTTCGGGACTCTGGCCGCCTATCGCCTCGACCAGGCCATCGTTGTCGATGGCGGGCCGGGATCGCTCGACTGGCTCGCCCAGGTGGCCCGCACCGACCGGCGATTCCACTTCATGATCTGGATGAAGCCCGAGAACCCGGATGTCGAGTTCCTCCGCCGGGCCCGCCAGGCCGGGGCCGTCGGCGTCAAGCTTCACAACTCGCCGATCATGGCCGGCCAGTTCGAGCCGGGCGTCTGGGAAAGCCCCGGCTGGCAGCGGGTCTTCGCGGCGGCTGAGGAACTCGCCATGCCGGTCCTCTGGCACGTGACACAGGTCGAGGCCGCCGCGCCGTACATCGGCGAAGGGCCGGGCAACGCCCTGGCCAGCCGGCGAGCGAAGGGCTCGACGCTGAGCAATGCGGGCCTGCTGGCGCAGTTCCTGCGGATCGTCGCCCGATACCAGGGGATCACGTTCGTCGGGGCGCACCAGCTTTACCTCGGCGACGCGAAGCTGGCTGAACTGTTCGCGGCCCATCCGAACCTGGCGATCGACACGAGTTGCGGCTACTTCCTTCGCTGGGGTGACCGGATGCTCGATGAGGACGCCGCGGCCGCGAGGGAATTCCTGTGCGCCTGGCCCGATCGCGTCCTGTTCGCCACCGACAACACCATGGGCGCCGCCCACTGCAACGAGGTCCACTTCGAGGCCTTCCGCTGCCACCTGCGATACCTGCGGGCCCTGCGGTTGCCGCAGGACGTGCTCGACAGGATCGCCTGGCAGAACGCCCGCCGCGTGTTCGCCCTGCCCGAAGGCGACGACTGGATGACCGCCACGACCCGGCCGTGACGCCCGGCGCGACACGATGTCGTGGCGGCGCCCAAAGTCCTTCTTTTTGTGGAGTGCGGTAGCGCAGCTACCGCTTTCGCTCGGCACCGGGACTTCACCGCTTCGCAAAGCGGTAGCTGCGCTACCGCACTCCACAAATGGCGAAGAACCTATAGTGCCGACAAATCGTGCCATACCTGCTTGACGTTGCCTTACGCCTTGCCAGCGGTGCGTAAACAGCGGACAATCCATGCACCACCTCTGGGAGCACCAGCCATGGCCAACGTTCAAAAGGCGGTCGCGCTGTTCGCCGAGGGCTTCAATTGCAGCCAGGCGATCCTCTCAGCCTTCAGCCCATCGGTCGGGATGACATCCGACACCGCGCTGAAGGTGGCCTCCGGCCTGGGCGAAGGCATGGCCACGCTGGGCGAAGCCTGCGGCGCGGTGACCGGGGCCTTGATGGTGCTCGGCCTGACCTACGGCCCCACCTCGGCGCACGACAGGGCCGGCAAGAAGCTGCTCTATGCGCTCGTCAGGGAATTCACCAAGCAGTTCGAGTCGCGAAACGGCTCAATTCTCTGCCGCAAGCTGCTCGGGTTCGACGGCGAGATGCCGCCGGAGCTGAAGCTGGCGGTCGAGATGAACATTCACCAGAACGTCTGCCCGAAGTTCGTCAGGGACGCCGCCGAGGTGTTGACGGGAATCCTGTATGGCCAGCCCAAACCGCCGGACTCCTGGGACGCCGAGCAGCCCGGCGGCGCGGACACCGGCGGCTTCCTCGGATAGAGGGACGCGATTCATTGCATCGCATATGGTACGCGACCCCGTTTTCGGCCCCCAGCGTGGCAAGAACGCGGGCGTGATCGACCGCCCCGCGGAGGGTGTATGTTCGCCCGGTCGAGAGCACGTGAATCTGCACGCGCTTGCTGGGCCGGTCGAAGAAGTGGCCATACAGGTTCGCCTGCGAGACAGCCACCGGCTTGACAGGTACGGCGCCCGTCAGATCACCTGTCGTAGATTGCCAGCACTCGATGCGGGGCCGGAATTCCCATGCCTATTCCATGGGCTCCATCTTCACCGTCTTGCGATCGAACTTCATCGCCCACACTTTGCCGGCGCTGGAGTTGTTCAGCACAACCAGCTTCAATTCCGGGTCGTACGCCAGCGCATCGGACCAACTGAACGGGTTTCCCTTGAATTCAACCGGTTTGTCCGCTTCCACGAACTTCAGCTCGACCCAGTAGAATTTCCCATCGTTTGGGTCCCACGCCGCGTTGGCCAGCTTCCCATCCGGCCGGCCAAAAAGGTTCATCAGCAGGATCAAGTCCGCTTCCGGCAGATAGACCTCCTCCGACCAGAACAGGAACTGCCCCAGCGCTTTTGGCTTGGTTACAACCATCTTCTCCGCTTTCCCGCTGGCCAGGTCGTATTTGTAGATGTCCTTCTCATTGGTTATCCAAAGGCAGTTGCGTTTCGAGTCATGCCGCAGAGCATGACCGTCCGCATACAGCCCGCCGGGGTTCGGCCCCTCCCACGGCTGCTTCGCCCATTGCCCCGCCTTCGCGTCGAACCGGAACAGCCCCTTCGCCGAGTACGTCACCGCCCCGATCGGCGTCGGCTGGACAAACGTGGACAGGCAGCCGGTCTCCGCCAGCCCCTGGTAGGGCCTCGGCTCCCATTCGCGCACCGCCGGATCGTACGCCCGGTTGACATAGAACATCTTCCCCGCCGTCTGGTCGTAGCAGTACGTCTTGTAGGCGTGCATCGGCACGTGGGCCCGGTCGTGAAAGCTCACCGGCGTCGGCACCGACGCATAGATGATCTCGATCGGGTCGTCCGGGTGATACCCCACCGTCCAGCAGTTGCCCAGCACGCTGAAGTGCGAAACCTCGTTCTCCTGGCTGGTCGAG
>JAQTVL010000483.1 GCA_028706835.1 Phycisphaerae bacterium
GGACCGCCGTCCGGTCGTGCCCGGTGCTGTAGAGGGGCAGCATGTGCCGGCGCGACTACGCCGCAATCTGGCTGATGCCGATCCCCACGTCGCGGTAGAACGGGCTGGTGAGCAGAATGTCCTGGTCGAACGGGAACAGCAGGCCGGTCGTGTTCACCGACCGCCGTTTCGGGTCGCTTACGCGGTAGCTGCCGTCCTCCTCCTGCCGCAGCCAACCTTCGCCGGACAGTTGCGTAAGCATCCGGCGAACGGTGTTTCGGCTGACCCCCAGCCGGTCGGCCAGCACCCGGCCGGAGGGAATCGATTCGCCGGCGTGGTATTCCTCCATCAGGTCGGTTCGCAGCCGCTCCGCGGACTGGCGAACCCTGCTGGCATGAACCGCGACCCCCGCAGCCGGACCGAACGTTTTGTCGAAGCGGCGTATGTTCATCGGCTGATCGTCCTTTCGTCACGAAATTATAGTCCGCCGGATTCCGCCCGGCCGACCCGCGCGCAGCGCCCTCCGTCCGTGAGCTTCCGCTCGCGGTTCGATGGATTCCATGGATGTGGAGTCAGTCAGTCGCGGGCGCCGTGTTGGATGCAAGCGGCAGCCGGACGCGGAACATCGCTCCGCCGCCGGGCTGGTTCTCCGCGCTCACCGTGCCGCCGTGAACCGTTGCGATTTCACGGACGATGGCCAGCCCCAGCCCCGTGCCCGAGTTCCCCTGCCGGCGCGTGCGGGACGGGTCGGCCCGGTAGAACCGATCGAAGATGCGCTCCAGCGACTCCGCGGGGATGCCCGGGCCGGTGTCCGAGACTTCCACCACAGCCGAGCCGTCGCGACTGCCGCACCACAGCCGCACGCTGCCCCCGGGCCGATTGTGCTGGATCGCGTTGCCCAGCAGATTCGAGAACAGCAGTTCCAGCAGTTCCGCGTTGCCGCTGACCACGGCCGGCGAGACCTCCGGCGGCGTCAATGCCACCGACGCCGCATCCGCCTGCGACTGGTACCGCGCCGCCAGGTCCGTCAGCATGTCGGACAGGTCGACCGGCTGGACCGCGTTCTGCTCGACCCGGCCGTCGAGCTTGGCCAGCAACAGCAGTTGATCAATGACCTGCTCCATCCGCGTCAGGTCGTCAAGCACCTCGCCGAACGCCTCGCGGTATTCCGCCTCGCCGCGCGGCCGCAGCAGGCAGCCCTGGAGCGTCGACTTGATGACCGCCATCGGCGTGCGCAGTTCGTGGGACGCATTGGCGGTGAAGTCGCGTTGCTGGCGGAATGCCCGGCCAAGGCGGGCCAGCATGTCGTTGAGCGCTTGCGTGAACGGGCGGATTTCCTCCGGCGGGTTCGGCGTGCCCACCGGCTTGAGCCCGACGTTCGCCGTCGTGATCGCCTCGATCTCCCCGGCCGCCTCGCGAATCGGCCAGAGGCCCCACCGGACCAGCAGCACGGTGGCCACGCCCGTCGCCAGCAGCAGGCCGCCGGACAGGATCAACAGGAACTCGATGGTATCCGCCACGGCGTCGTCCATCGCACGCCGCGAGAGGGCCAGCAGCACGTTGGCCTCGCGCGGGCCGGCGTCCGGGGCGGTGGTCGGGTGGTCCGGCGGCACAACCACCCGCGACCAGATCGCCCGATATTTCGTGTCACGGGATTCGACGTCGAAGACGACTCGTTTGCCGACTGCGGGCGGCTTGGCGGCATCGCGAAAACGCTTCAGCCCCCGCGGCGACGGCGCCCCCTCGATCTCCGCCTGCGCGTCCGACCAGACCCACGAGAGTTCCTTCGGATTCCGGTTCGACGCCGGCCGGGTGTTCGGGCGCAACGGCTTTTCCATCCGCAGCACACCGTCGGCATTGTCGATCATGAGGGCGATGCCGTCCGCCCTTGCCTGGAGCAAGGAGTCGAAATACCGCCGCATGTTTCCCGCGGTCTGGAAGTAGACCGACAGCCCAAACCCGACGATCAGCGCCACCTCCAGCGCGAGCACCGCCCGCACCAGCCGAAATGTAACCGAACGGCGAATCATCACAGTTGTTGAGTGTCGAGCGTCGGCGGCGGACAGTCAAGCGCGAATCGAACGCACTTACTTCTCTTCCGGCTCCTGGAGCATGTAGCCCATGCCACGGACGGTGACGATCAGTTTGGGGGTCTTGCCGCTGGCATCGGCGTCGATCTTCCGGCGGAGAGATGAAATGTAGACCTCGACCACGTTGCTGAATCGCTCCCAGTTGAATTCGTACAGGTGTTCGAGGATGTCGGTCTTGCTCACCACCTGGTTCTTCCGCATCGCCAGGTACTCCAGCAGGCGATACTCCATCGGCGTCAGCGTCAGCCGGTGCTTGCTGCGGGTCACCTGCCGGGCCTTCGTGTCGATCGCCAGGTCGGCTACGCGCAGCGTCGAGTCGCCCGTGCCATAGCTGCGGCGGACCAGCGCCTTGGCGCGAGCGAGGAACTCGGCTGCCTCGAACGGCTTGGTAAGATAATCGTCGCTGCCGGCGTTCAGGCCGGCCACGACATCTTGCGTCTGGCCGAGGCTCGTCAGGATGAGCACCGGCGTCTGCTTGCCGTCCGCCCGCAGCCTCTGGAGCAGCGTCAGGCCGTCAAGTTTGGGCAGCAGCAGGTCGAGCACGATCAGGTCGTAGGGGTTGGTGATCGCCATGTGCAGCCCGTCTTCGCCGTCGCCGGAAACGTCAACAGCGTAGCCGGCGTCCTCACGCAACATCCGGGCGATGTTCCGGGCCAGCCGCGGTTCATCTTCTACAATGAGCACTCGCATGTCGCTTATCTCCAAAGGACGCCGCGGCATACTTCGCCGCATCACGATCGTGCGATCGATTCTCGCCACAGCGGGCTGAAGCGGGCCTGAAGAGTCGCCCCCCGACACCCATCATCCCGGATTGTGCCATACGCAGAGAGGCAAGCGGAGCCGCCCATTCCCGGCGGCGCCGCTTGCCTCTTCGCAAGACACTTCTTGCCTCTCAGTTCGTCGTCCCGCCGCCGATGGCAGCCCGCTTGCGCAGGGCGTCGCGATTCTGCTGGACCTCGACAGCCATCCGGCTGTTGGGGAACTCGGCGATGATCTCTTCGCCGACGCGAAGGGCCTCGGCCCAGTTCTTGCCGGAGATCGCAATCGAGAACTGCACGCCGAGGTTGTGCAGCTTGCCCCTGAATACGCCGCGAGCGGCCTCCTGGAGGCCGGCCGCCTCGCCCGGCGTCAGATACTGGTCCAGCTCGCGGAGCAGGTTCACGCCGCGGTCGAACTCGCTGCGGTCGATCGCCTGCTTGAACTCCGACAGCAGCCGGCGCTTGTAGGCCTCGCGGGCGTCGTCCACCTCGGCCAGCAGGTTCAGCGTCTCGGGCTGGTCGGGATACCTCGCCGCCAGCTTCTGGGCCTCGACCCGCGCCGCGGACCAGTTCAGGTTGTTCAGCAACTCGCGGAACATGCCCATGTCGGACGACAGGCTCGCCAGCGAGGCCTCGCGCTTTCGCTGGTCGACTTCGATCCGCAGCCGCTCAGCCTCCGCCCGGTAGCCGAACGATCGCTGCATCTCGTCGATGAGGTGATAGGCGGCTTCCCAGTCGCGTTTACCGAGCTCTTCCTGAATCGCGTGGCGCAGGGCGTCGCGTTCCTTCTCGCGGAACGCCACCGCCCGGGCCCGATCCGACAGCATCAGCTCGTCGCCGATCCGCTCGAGCACCTGGGACTGCTTGTGCAGGACCTCTTCGAGTTGCTCGCGGTCAGCCGAGCGAATCTGGAGTTGGTGAATGGCCAGCAGGAGCGACGCAACGCCGGCCAGCGTGGCGGCACCGGCAGCGACGCTTAGGACGCCGACGACCACGGCGACGCCGCGGAGGATGTCAGCCGCCGCGCCGGGCGGCATGAACTGGCCGACAATAGCACAGATCGCCCACACGATGACCAAGGCAATGAATGTCACCGCGGACGGCAAGACCCACCGCCCGAC
>JAQTVL010000484.1 GCA_028706835.1 Phycisphaerae bacterium
GGGCGAACGCCCACCTGCTCGACCGCAGGCTGGCGCTGGCGGCGGCGGTGCTGCTGACCGCCATCGAGGGCCGGCAGAACTGAGCGGAAACGGCGGCGGCGGCACGCGAGGAGGAGTTTGCGTAATGACGGACGGGACGTTCGAGGCGAAGCTTAGAAACGCGGTTCGGGGCGAGGTCCGATTCGATCCACTGTCGCGCCGGCTGTACGCGACGGATGCGTCGCTCTACAAGTTGCTGCCGATCGGCGTGGTGCTGCCGCTGGACCGGGCGGACCTGGAGGCGGCGGCCCGCACGGCGCTCGAGGCCGGCGTGCCCGTGCTGATGCGCGGCGGCGGGACGTCGCTGGCGGGGCAGACCGTCAACGAAGCGCTGGTCATCGATACGTCGAAATACTGCAACAAACTGCTCGAACTGAACGTGGCGGAGCACTGGGCCCGCGTGCAGCCGGGGCTGGTGCTGGACAACCTGAACGCCCAGGTCGCGGCGCACCGGCTGTGGTTCCCGCCGGATGTCGCGACGAGCGCCCAGGCGACCGTGGGCGGCATGATGGGCAACAACTCGGCTGGGGCTCGATCCATTTTCTACGGCATGACCGTCGATCACGTCGTGGAGATGGACGTGATGCTCACCGACGGCACGGTGACGACGATTCGTCCGCTGCGAACGGGCGAGCTTTCGCGGCTATGCACGGATCCTTCGCGGCTAGGCGAGGTCTATCGGACGGTGCGGCGCGTCATTGCGGAGAATCGCGACGAAATCGACCGGCGATTCCCGAAGATTATGCGACGCGTGTCGGGCTATGCCCTGGACCGCGTGGCCGCCACCGGCGACCAGTTCGACCTGACCAAGCTGCTCGTCGGCAGCGAAGGCACGCTGGCCGTCGTGCTCGAAGCGAAGATCAACCTGGCGCCACTGCCCGCCTGCCGCGGGTTGACCATCGTTCACTTTGACACACTCGACGCCGCGACGCGGGCAGTCGTGCCGATCCTGGAGACAAAGCCGGCCGCCGTCGAACTGACCGACCGTTGGATGATGGACCAGACCAAGACCTCGCTCGGCTACCAGCGGCTGCGTTGGTGGATTCAGGGCGACCCAGCCGCCACGCTGATCGTGGAGTTCGCCGACGACACGCCGGACCGCGTGCGCGAACGGATCGATGGCCTCAAGTCGAAGCTCGCCGCCGCCGGCATCCGCGGGCCGTTCTCCGACGCGATCACGCCGCAGCAGCAAGCAGACGTGTGGGCGGTGCGTAAGGCCGGGCTGGGCCTGCTAATGTCCATGCGCCAGGCCCGCAAAGGGCTGGAGTTCCTCGAAGACTGCGGCGTGCCGGTCGAGCGGCTGCCCGAATACGTCCGCCGCTGGGAAGCGATTGTCGACGCGGAAGGCACGCGCGTGGCGTTCTACGCGCACGCCAGCGTCGGCGTGCTGCACATTCGGCCGTTCCTCGACCCGAACGACCCCGAGGATCGCGCCCGCATGAGGCGGATCGCCGAGAAGGTAACAGACATGGTCGTCGAGCTCGGCGGCTCGATCAGCGGCGAGCACGGCGACGGCCGAAGCCGCAGTTGCTGGCTGCGAAAGATGTACGGCGCGCAGATTGTTGCCGCTTTCGACCAGATCAAGTCGGCGTTCGACCCGAATCGGCTGCTCAACCCGCACATCATCGTCGATCCGCCGCCGATGGAGCAAAACCCGCGCCATACGCCCGGCGAGCACATCCCGGATGTCGATACCGCCTACGACTACGCCGCCGAGGGCGGATTCGCCGCGGCCGTCGAGATGTGCAACGGCCAGGGGCTCTGCCGCAAGACGCTCACCGGGTCGATGTGCCCGTCCTACATGGCGACGATGGACGAAGAGCATTCGACCCGAGGCCGGGCCAACGCCCTCCGCGAAATGCTGCTCGGCAAGCTCGACGGCGGTTGGGACAGCGACGCCCTGGCGGAGGCGATGGACCTCTGCCTGGCCTGCAAAGGCTGCAAAGGCGAATGCCCCAGCAACGTCGACATCGCCAAGCTGAAGGCGGAATACCTCTACCAGAAGTACAAGCTGAAGGGCCGGACGCCGCTGCGAGCGAAGATGTTCGGCCACGTGGTCCGCTCGCAGCAGCTCGGCTCGTGGTTCGCGCCGTTGAGCAACTGGGTGATGGGTCTGGCGCCGGCGCGATGGGCGCTGGGCCTGATGCTCGGCACGGACACCCGCCGGACCATGCCGCCCTACGTGCGCGACAACCTGCTGCGGTGGTGGAAGAGGCGTCCGAAGGCCAACGGCGACGGCAAGCGGCGTCAAGTTGTCCTGTTCCCCGACTGCTTCGTCACCTACAGCGAGCCGACCATCGGCCAGGCGGCGGTTCGCGTGCTGGAGGCCGCCGGGTATGAAGTGATCCTGGGTCCGCGAGTCTGCTGCGGCCGGGCCATGATCAGCATGGGGCTGCTGGACGACGCCCGGGCGACGCTGGGCCATATCCTCGACGCCTACGCGCCGTTCATCGATGCGGAGATTCCCATCGTCGGCATCGAGCCGAGTTGCATACTCACCTTCCGCGACGAACTCCAGTCGCTGCACCCGGACAACCCGCGGGCCAAGGCGCTCGCACGGCAGTCGTTCCTGATCGAGGCGTTCATCGCGGCCGAAGCCGAGGCCGGCCGGGCGAAGTTGAACCTCCGCCCCGCGGACGCGCCAATCGTGATGCACGGCCACTGCATCGCCAAGGCGCTGGGCGGCACGGGCCCGACGGAGCGGCTGCTCAAGCTGATCCCCGGCGCGAACGTTCGCGTGCTGGATTCCGGCTGCTGCGGGATGGCGGGGAGTTTCGGCTATATCAAGGGCCACTACGAGATCAGCCTGGCGATCGGCGAACACGCGTTGTTCCCGGCGGTCCGCATCGCCGCAGCGGGCGGGGCGGCGATTTCCGCGTCCGGCACGTCCTGCCGCCACCAGATCCATGACGGCACGGGCAGCCACGCGAAACACCCGATCCAGATACTGGCGGACCATCTGCGGGAGTGATCCGCCGGTTGTCGAGCGGATATCCGCGCGACGCAAAAGCCCAGGGAATGCATCCCAGGGCTTTGTTTGTTCGACCGCCCGCGCTTCTCTCACGCCGGGATTCTGGTAAACTCACGTCCCATCGCAACCGAGGAGAGACGGGCCATGACCAGACCGCGCGGCGACCAGCCCAACGTGATCGTTTTCTTCACCGACCAGCAGCGAGCGGAAGAAGTCGGGCAATAGGGAGACGCCATCGGATGAGTGCCATGCGTCCATGGTCACAAGGCAAAGTTGTCTGGCTGGCCGACGTTCTGCGCCGCCAACTCGGGCGGCATATTCCCGGATGCCGACTGCCGAGCCAGGCGGACCTCTCGCGGCGATTTGACGTGCCCTTGCGGGCCGTGCGGACGACGCTCGCGTTGCTGGAGCAGGAGGGGATTGTCGAATGCCACCCCAGCGGCGGCGTGTTCGTTACCGAACGGGCCGCCGCAGCCGCCAGCCCCATTCGGCAGGTGTTTACGTTCTGCTTCGACTACGACCATCCCGCCCTGATCCAGCAAGAAATTCTGCTGGGCATCGATCGCCAGTGCGCCCGGCATCGGCTGGCGCTGCGCCCGTTGCGGACCAACGTCGAAACACTCCAGGCCGACAGCCTGGCCGAACTCTGTGGGGGCGTCCCAACTTCAGCCGGGTGGCTGTTTCTTTATTGCACGCCCCCGGAGTCGTGCATCCTCGCCTGGCAGATACAGGGCATCTCATTCGTCCGCATCGACCAAAGCAACTTGACCGGTCGCGGCTGCACGGTTAGTTGCGACTCGCGGGTGGCCCTCTACCAGGTCACCGAGCGGCTGGTGCTGTTGGGGCATCGCCGCATCGCGTACCTGGGGCCGGTGTCGGACATCAATTGGACCCCCGCCTGTCGGCTGGAGGGCTTCAAGCTCGCCCACGCCCG
>JAQTVL010000485.1 GCA_028706835.1 Phycisphaerae bacterium
TGGTAGGCGGACCGCCGAGCGATTCCAGCACCAACGAGGACATCATCTATCAGAAACCGTTGGAACGAGTGGACTTCGAGAAGCCTGATTCTTCGCCCAGATGAAGTTGTTCCCCGCGAGGCCGATCCGCGATAGACTGGTCTCAGCGACAGTGAACGATCCTGCTGCCATGACGGGTGTCATGGCAGTCGGCTTTTTGGGGCCATACGATGATGACTCGCGTATCGATCCGGGCGTTCGCGGTGTTGGTGGCGGTGGCGGCGATGGCTCAGGCGGCGGGGCCGGAGCCGGGGGCGCTGCACGTCCGCGGCATGGAGCAGCTTCGGGCGGAGCAGGAGGCCTTTGCCGCCATCGCGGAAAAGGTGGCGCCGTCGGTCGTGGCGATCTCGGCCAAACGAAAGCTGTCCAGCCTCGACGAGTTCGGCGACACGCGCGACGAGTATCTGCGGAAATACGGCGACCGGCTGGTGCCCTCGGCTGGCAGCGGGCTCATCATCGACGCCACCGGTTACGTGCTGACCAACGAGCACGTCGTCGAAGGGGCGGAGGACCTGGTGGTGGTGCTGGCCAACCGGCACCGCTTCCCGGCGAAAATTGTCAGCAGCGATCCGCGCAGCGACCTGGCTGTCATCAAGATCGAGGCCAAGGACTTGCCGGCTGCCACGTTCGGCGACCTGTCCGCCGTTAAGCAGGGGCACTGGGCGATCGCGATGGGCAACCCGTTCGGGCTGGCCGGCGAGGGCAAGCCGGCCATGACGACCGGCATCGTGTCGGCCATCGGGCGGGCGCTGCCGAACTTCGGCACGGCGGGCGACCGGCACTACGGCAACCTGATCCAGACGTCGGCGGCGATCAACCCGGGCAACAGCGGCGGGCCGCTGCTGAACCTCGAGGGCCAGGTGATCGGCATCAACACGGCCATCAGTTCGCGCAGCGGGGTGAGCGAGGGTGTCGGGTTCGCCGTGCCGATTACGCCGCGGACGAAGGAAATCATCGCGCAGCTCAAGGCCGGCAAGAAGGTCGAATACGGCTTCCTGGGCGTCGTGGTGCGAAGCCCGAACCCGAAGGAGTCGACGCGGGCCGGGGCGCCGCCCTATGTCGGCGCGATCATTGATACGGTCGAGTCGGACACGCCGGCCGACAAGGCGAAGCTGAAGGCCGGCGACATCGTCATCCAGGTCGACGAGGACACGGTCGAGGATTCCGACCACCTGGTGCGGGCGATCGGCGGCTCGCCGATCGGCAGGGCCGTGCCGCTGGTCGTCTGGCGAGACAAGAAGAAGATCACCGTGCAGGTGGTGCTCGAGAAGCGCAGCGCGATGATCGGCCGGCGGAACGGCGGCGAAAGCGACAAGATGATCTGGCGCGGCATGACGCTGGCGGATATCTCGGATGATCGCCGCAAGGCGCTCGGGCTGATGCGCGACGCCGGCGGCATCGAGGTGCTGGCGGTGGCCGACCGGTCGCCGGCTGCCGCGGCTGGGATCAAGGTCGGCGACGTGTTCGAGCGGATCGACCACAAGGCAGTCAAGCGAATGGCGGACGCCCGGCGTGCGATCGATGCGACGGAGGACACCAGGGAGATCAACGTCGTCCTGGTCGGCGGCGTGGCCAAGGCGATCAAGCCGGGCCGGGCGACCTCGTCGCGGAAAGAATAGCGGGGGTCAGGGACAGTCCCCTTTTTCAGTTCGTTTTGAAAAAGGGGACTGTCCCTCTCGTTCACCCCCGGGTTGGGCAATTTCTATCGGGGAACCACATGCTTCTCGGCATCGACGTCGGCACCAGCGGCACCAAGGCGCTGCTCTGCACCGAACGCGGACGTGTCATCGCGACCGCCATGGCGGAGCATCCGATCCAACGGCCCAGGCCCGGCTGGAGCGAGCAGCGACCGGCTGACTGGTGGACGAGCACCGTCGCGGCCGTGCGGGCAGCCATCCGCACGTCCGGCCGCAGCGGCCGACAGGTGCGGGCGGTGGGGCTCAGCGGCCAGATGCACGGGTCGGTGTTCCTCGACCGCGCGGGCCGGGTGATCCGGCCTGCGCTGCTGTGGAACGATCAGCGGACGGCGGCGCAGTGCGCCGCCATCGAGCGGGCCGCCGGCGGGCAGGCCGCCCTGATCCGCATGGTGAACAACCCGGCCCTGACCGGCTACACCGCGCCGAAGATCCTCTGGCTGCGCGATTGCGAGCCGCGGAATTTCGACCGCCTGGCCAAGGTGATCCTGCCGAAAGATTTCATCCGGCTCAAGCTTGCCGGCGAGTATGCGACGGACGTGGCGGACGGCTCCGGCACGCTGCTGCTGGACGTCCGGCGGCGGCAATGGCACCGGGGGCTGCTCGCGAAACTCGGCCTCGACGCCGACATCCTGCCGTTGCTGGTCGAATCGCCGGACGTGACGGGCGTGGTTCGGCCTGCGGCGGCGGACGAACTGGGAATCGCCGCGGGAATCCCCGTGGTCGGCGGGGCAGGGGACCAGCCGGCTGGCGCGGTCGGCAACGGCATCGTCCGCGCGGGCGTGCTCTCGGCGACGATCGGGACCAGCGGCGTTCTGTTTGCCCACAGCGACCGCATCGTGCCCAACGCCCAGGGCAACCTGCAATCCTTCTGCCACGCCGTGCCTGGCGCGTGGTGCGTCTTCGGCTGCATGCTGTCAGCCGGGGGTTCGCTCCAGTGGCTGCGCGACACGCTCTGGCCTGTCGAGGTCGAGCGGCTACGCAGCCGGGGACGCGATCCGGGCGAGCTCTATCCCGCGATGATCGACGAGGCGGCCACGGCCCCGTCGGGCAGCAGTGGCCTGGTGTTCCTGCCGTACCTGACCGGCGAGCGATGCCCGTACGCCGACCCGCAGGCCCGCGGGGCGTTCGTCGGGCTGACGGCCCGCCATCGCCGCGGCCACCTGGTCCGCGCGGTGCTGGAAGGCATCACGTTTGGGCTGCGGGACCAGGTCGACCTGACGCGGTCGGGGGGCGTGACGATCCGGCGGGTGCGGACGGGCGGCGGCGGGGCGCGCAGCCGGTTCTGGCGCCGGATGCAGGCGGACATGTTCGGCACGCCGGTGGCGACCATCAACACGAGCGAAGGCGCGGCCTTCGGCGCTGCCATTCTCGCCGGCGTGGGCGCGGGCGTCTGGTCGAGCGTGCCGCAGGCGTGCGCGGCGGCGATCCGGGAGGACGAAGTCGTCCGCCCGTCGCGTGTGGTGGCGCGAGTCTACGACCAGCTCCACCCGGTATTCCGCGAACTGTACGTGCGATTGAAGTGTGCGAACGCGGCGCTGGGGAAAATGGATCGGTGAGCGGGTCCGGGCAAGTCACGTCAGCGCAGGACGAACCGCCGGTTCTGTTGGCGCGTTGGCAGGCTCTTCCGGCACGAGTTGATTGGCGAGCACCGTCCGGTTTCGGCCCGTTCGCTTGGCGCAGTAGAGGGCGCGGTCGGCAAAGTCGACGAGGTCCTCCGGCCGGTTGCAGGGCATCTGCGGGATCGACGCCACGCCGATGCTGATCGCCGCCTTCACCATTTCCTGCTCGTGCATGACCACCCGGTGGAGGACCTCGGTGCGAATGCGATCGGCGAGCACCGCCGCCTGGTCCATCGATGTTCGCGGGAGGATGACGGAGAATTCCTCGCCGCCGAATCGGCCCGCCACGTCGGTCTTGCGGCAGGCGTCCCGGATGACATGGGCGATCATCTGGAGCACCTCGTCGCCGACCAGGTGGCCATACCTGTCGTTCACCAGCTTGAAGTGGTCCACGTCGATCATCAGGACGGCCAGCGGGGCGTTGTGCCGCTTGCTCATGTTGAACTCGTGGTCGAGCAGGATCTGATACTGCCGGCGGTTGGTCAGGCCGGTCAGCGAGTCGGTCTCGCTCAGCACCACGATGCGGTCCATCACGTCGCCGAACTTGGATGCCAGGATGCCGGTCTCGGCGAACAGGCCGGCGGA
>JAQTVL010000486.1 GCA_028706835.1 Phycisphaerae bacterium
CCTTGAGCACATCCACGGAGACCCGGCCGAGCTTGTAGCTCTTGGTCAGGCCCTTCGCGGAGAGGATGCAGGTTGCTTGTTTGATTTCAGCCATTTCCAAATAAATGCAAAGTGCAAAATGCAAAGTGCAAAGTGACAAATGAGGGCATCCGTCCTCCATTGTCCATTTTGCATTTTGCACCTTGCATTTTGCATTTCCTTATTCGTAGCGCAGCGACTCCACCGGGTTCATCCGCCCGGCTCGCCAGGCCGGCAGCAGGGCGCCGAGCATGGCGGCCAGGATCGCGAAGCCGGCGATCCACAGGAACTCGCTCCAGACGAAACGCGCGGGGATGCTGTCGAACAGGTACGCCCGCGGGTCGAACAACTTCGTCTCCTCGCCGGTGATTTTCGAGATCACCGCCGACAGCCACTGCTCGATGCCGTTGATGTTCCGGATGAACAGCCAGCCGAGCACGCCGCCGAAGGCGGAACCGATCGCGCCGATGACCGCCGCCCACGCGATGAAGATCAGCGACACGCCGCTGGCTGACCCGCCGATGCTCTTGATGATGCCGATGTCCTTGGTCTTCTCCAGCACGATCATGATGAAGATCACCCAGATCAGCGCGACGACCGTGAGCGACACGACGCCGACCATCAGCAGGGCGATGAACCGCTGGTTGGCGATGGCGGCGAAATACTCGCGGTTGGCCTCCTCCCAGATCGACACGTCGATGTTCGACCGGATCTGGTGGGTGTCGGAATCGAGGATCAGCGGCTCGAAGTAGTACGCCCGGGCGCGCACCTCAGGCGGCATCGCGTTGAAGATCGCCGTCCGCTCGTCAGTCCATTTCTTCACCGCCGCCGCCACAGCCCGGTTGCCGGCCCTGAGGTCCACGCCGTCGTTCAGCTTGACCAGCACACGCGTGGCCCGGGCGGGCGCGAGGAACCCGCTCACCGGCTTCTCCGACGTGTTCATTCGCAGATACTGCTGGAGCTTGTCGAACGAGACATAGGCGATCTGCTGGTCGATCTGCGGGATGTGCGAATAGCTGGTGTCGACGAGGTAGAACTGCTTCATGTCCGGCCGCTCGTCCATCGTGCCCTTGGCGGACATCGGCCAAAGCGTCAGTTGCACCTTTTCCATGCCGGGCAGCAGGTCGTTGCGCTTGTATCGCCCGGTTATGTCCGGGCTGGGCCAGAACACGCGGACGCCGACGATGACGCCGGCCGGTTCGTCCACGCCGGGCACGCGAGCGGTCAGCGGGAGCGGCGGCTGGCCCGGCTCGGGGTTTGGCACGTGGTCGAAGCTCGGCCGGCCGACCCAGGTCGTCTCTGGGGCTTCGGTGGCGGATACGTACTGGGCCTTGTCCTTCACGCCGGGCGGAAAGACCCGCTGCCAGTAAAGGCCGTCGGCGAAGTCGGTGACCGTTGCATACTGGTCCGGCACGATGCCCAGCACGCGGACCGGATTGGTGAACCCGCGGTTATCGGGCAGCCGAAGGATCGCGTAGGTTTCGATGACCGGCGTGGCCTGCTTGACCTCGGACACTTTGGCCAGGTACTGGAGCAGGCCGGGGTGCTCCTTGCCGTCGGCGTCTTTGTAGGCGTCGTAGTAGCCAAACCCGGTGAGCGAGCCGTTGCCGACGATGATATCGCCGAACAGCCCGCGAACGGAGGACTTGACCTTGTCGAGGAACCCGCCCATGAGCGAGACGACGATAAGGTTCATCGCCACGCAGAGCATGACCGCAATGATCGGCACAATGACGATCCGGCGGTGCAGCAGGTATCGAAGGCAGAGGAAAAGTTTGTACATCGGCTTTCAGCTCTCAGCGTTCAGCGTTCGGCGAACGGCGCCGGGCGACACGACCTCTTCAACGGGTAATCGCCTCCATTCCGGGCAGCCATTGCCGCAAGACAATGCCCTCTTTACTGCACTCTCTATCGCGATACTACACTCCTTCCGCTCGGAACCCGATCTCCGCCTGCCCCGTTTTGCCTCCTTGCGGTCAAAGACTGCGCTTCCTAAATCGTGTATTTGTAGTGCGTTACGAGATAATACCTAGTCTATTACCTAGTTTAGCCGTTATTACCTAATTTAGCCCAACGGGCGGTTCGTCCCGAAACGACATCATGCGTTCGCTTCGTCCTTTTCGGTTCGCACTTCGCCCTTCGCTTCCGGGCGCATCAGCGGGAACAGGATCACGTCTCGGATGCTCGCCGAGTTGGTCAGCAGCATGATGACCCGGTCGATGCCGATGCCCAGGCCGCCCGCCGGCGGCATGCCGTGCTGAAGGGCGTTCACGAAATCCTCGTCCATGACGGCCATCGTCTCTTCCTGGCCCTTGAGCTGCTGGCGGAAGTTGGCCTCCTGAACCGCGGGGTCGTTCAACTCGGTATAGGCGTTGGCGATCTCCATCCGGGCGACGTAGGCCTCGAACCGCAACGCCAGCCTCGGGTCCTTCGGGTCGCGCCTGGTCAGCGGGCACAGGGCGGCCGGGTAATCCTTCACGAAGATCGGCCCGACCAGGTGCGGCTCGACGGTCGCCTCGAACAGGTTGTTGATGACGACCTCGTCAGCCAGTTTGGCCTCCTCGATGCCGCGGGCCTTGGCGGCGGCGCGAACCGCCGGCATGTCGAACATGTCGACCTCGGCGTATTCGCGAAGTAGTTCGGCATACGTCGCGCGGCGCCACGGCGGCGCGAAGTCGAGTTCGGTGTTCCCGAACGGCAGTTTCGTCGAACCGCACACCGCCTCCGCCGCTGTCGCCACCAGGTTCTCCGTCAGCGACATCATGTCTTCGTAGTCGCCGTAGGCCTGGTAGAGCTCCATCATCGTGAACTCGGGGTTGTGCCGCGTGCTGATGCCCTCGTTGCGGAAGTTGCGGTTGATCTCGAACACCCGCTCCAGGCCGCCGACCAGCAGACGCTTGAGGTACAGCTCCGGGCTGATCCGCATGAACAGATCGATGTCCAGCGCGTTGTGGTGCGTGGTGAACGGCTTGGCGGCGGCGCCGCCGTACTGCGCCTGCATCATCGGCGTCTCGACTTCGAGGAAGCCGCGGTCCGCGAGGTAGCGGCGGAAATGGTCGATGATAGCCGACCGCTTCTTGAAAACCGCCGCCACATCCGGGTTGGCGAACAGGTCCACGTAGCGCTGCCGGTAGCGCAGTTCCACGTCCGTCAGGCCATGCCATTTTTCCGGCGGCGGCACGAGGCTCTTGGCCAACAGCGTCAACGACCGGCCCCACACGGTCAGTTCGCCGGTCTTGGTCAGGCCCATCGGGCCATCCACTCCGATCAGGTCGCCGAGGTCGAGCAGCCGGCCGAGGTTCCAGTCCTTCTCCGCCAACTCGCGTTTGCTCAACGCGACCTGTATCTTGCCGGAGGCGTCGTGGTGGGTCATGAAGATCAGCTTGCCGATATCGCGGTAAAGCATGATCCGCCCAGCCACGCGGACGGAATCGGTTGTCTTCTCGCCGACGGGCAGTTTCGGATCGATCGCCTCGAATTTCGCTCGGACGGCAACGGCGGCGCCCTGCCCCTCGAACTTCTGGCCGTAGGGGTCCACGCCGAGCTCGCGAATCTTCGCGAGTTTATCCAGCCGATCCTGTTGCACCTTGCTCTGGGTCATCCGGGTCCAACCTCGATTCCTTGAACTCTCCCCTCGACGACGAGCACCTGCGGAATGGCCTCGGGGCGGGGCTCTGTGCAAATGCCGGCGTCTATGTTACGGGCAGGTGGGGCATTGTCAACGTTGCGCCATGCGCCCGGGCGCCTGCATTCCCGCCACGCACGGCGATCCCGCTTGCGGTTTGGCGATTCCTCCGCCCCTCCCGGACCCCCGCCTCAGGATATCTCCCTACTCCCACTGCGGGCAAAGCCCCAATTGTGGCCGATATGCGAGCCGCGTTACAATCGACAGTTGTGAACAGGTCGAAATGAAGTTCCG
>JAQTVL010000487.1 GCA_028706835.1 Phycisphaerae bacterium
TTAGTCATAAGAGTCAAGAAAAAAGCGTTGCGACAAATAGATATTTTGCGGAATGCCTCTGGACCCTGCCCGACCCGCTCTTACCGCCGGTTGGCCGGGTGCGACGAAAAGCTATTCGTCAGAGCTGACGCCATAGATCGGCGATTGGCGTGTCTCAGCCGGCCAGGGTTGACCTGACCATGGCCAGGATGCCCGCTTTGATCGGCTTCGGCAGGGGCGACCAGGCCCGCACGACCTGGACGATGTCCCGATCGACGGCAGGGCTGGAATCGCCGGAAGGTACGCCGTTTTCTACGCCGCCTGGACCCGGAAATGCAATTTTTCTGCGGTTTTTCGCATGACCACAAATCCCGTCGGGAGCACCGAAATCCCCCGCACGAACCGGCTCGTCCCGGGATTCTGCGGGGTCTTTCGTTCTCCCGCCGTCTTTCGCCCGCCCGGGGGGCGACGTGGCGCGGAGCGTTCCTGCGGGCAATGTTCCACGTGGAACAATAGTGGTCACTAACTATGAATTTTTTCGGTAACCCCCGGCCGGCCCGTCACATGCCGGCCGGACCCCCCGTTTAATTCGGGGACACGATGACCTCATTACGGCTTGGCCCAACTGGCCCAGACGCTCCGCAACACGCGACGACCCTCTTCGCGGGCGCAGCCCGCTTTGGAGTGCGCGGGACGAAGGCCCCGCTTTCCCGCGCCCGCCGTGAAAGCCACCCGCCCGGCGGACCAGTCCGTCCCGCAGCGGGTTGCGCTCGACGTAGCGGCACAGGGCCGGGAGGTGCTCGTCACGCTGCACCGGGAAGCTCTTTCTCTTTGCTCGGGCCAGGCCGGCCGGTGAACTGGATCGCGGCCAGCAGGTCGGCGACCAGCATCAGGGCGGCGCCGATCAGGCCCCACAGGCCCAGGGCCTCGCGGTCGCCGCGGACGATCCGGGCGAAGATTGCGGCGAAGACCGGCTCGGTTGTGTAGATCACGCCCGCCTCGGTGGGGCGCAGATACTGCTGGAACGCGTTCATCAGCGCCATCGCGCCCACCGTCGCGCCCAGCACCAGCAGCGCGAACAGCCGGAGGAATTCCCAACTGTGCACGGCGGCCGTAACGGCGCCGGCGATCTGCGCGGGCCAGCAGATCAGCAACGCGATCCAACTGATGGCTGAGAGCACCAGGAAACTGCCGAACGTGAGCACGGCCGGGCCGAGGCGTTCCGCCGCCTGGCCCGTCCAGAGCACCTGGAACGAGTAAGCCACCACGCAGACCAGCGTCAGTATCTCGCCAAGCCCGAAGCCCGCGCCGCCGGATCGGCCTGGCAGCGTCATCAGCGCGGCCGCCGCGGCGGCGATGACGACGGCTATCGCCAGCCGCCCGGTGGTTCGCTTGCGGAGGATCACCCACTCCAGGAACGGAACGACCAGCACGACCATGCTGGTGAGGAACGCCGAGACGGTGGCGGTGGTGTAGGCAAGCCCCGCCGCCTGGATGATGAACCCGCCGGCCATCGGGATCGCTACCTTCAGCAGCAGCGGGATGTCGCGCCCGTGCGGCCGCCGCCAGGAGCCCCTGCCCCGCCAGAATATCACGACGATCGGCAGGGCGGCGGTGAACCGCAGCGCGGTGAGCATGAGCGGCCCGAAGGCGGGGCCGGCGCCCTCGCCGGCGCCGCGACGAAGGATTTCGCCGCACGTCTTGATGATCGCGAAGCTCGTGCCCCACAACAGGCACGAGCCGACCAGTGCGAGCACGGCGATCATCCGAAGGCGATTCCCAGAAGCCATCCGCCGCCCACGCCTTCCTGGTCCCGGTTCCCAGTCCCCGACCCCCGACCCCTCTTCTCACTTGCTGATCGTCAGCGTCGTCGCTTCGCCCGGCTTGATGGCCAACTTCGTGATCGTCACCAGGCCGAACTCGTCGACCGTCACGTCGCCGGCCCCACCGGCCGAGTTCGTCCACTTCACCTTGTCGCCGGCCTTGACCTTGAACGCCTGGCAGCGGCGCGGGGTCACGTCCACGGTCATCGGCTCCTTGCACAGGTCGTTGGACAGCTTGACCTCCCACTTGCCGGCCTCATCGACGAGGTCGGCCCAGATGAAACCGAGGTTGATGCTGCCTTCGGGCTTGCCGTCCTTGATACCCATCTTCTTCTTGCCGTCGTCCCCGACCTGCTCGACGAGTTCGCCGGTGCCGAGATCGTCGTTGATCGAGCTGTTGCCGAACGCCGGGTAGCTCTTGTTCATCGCGAACATGGCCGGCTGGTAGTACTTCCGCACCTTGCCCATCGGCCCCACGCCCTCGCTGTGGCCGCCGTCGTTCCAACTGAACCCGAAACCATGATGGCTCGCCGTCAGCGCCTTCACCATGTCGATCTGTTCCTTCCACGATGCGTACCCGTCATGCCGGCCGATTGACCAGCCGTAGAACGGCAGGTCTTCATGATGCTCGCTGACGAACTTGACCGTGTCCATCCGGTCGAAATACCTCGTCTTGCCGTCGGGCATCGTCACGTCCTCCGCCTTGGCAACCTTCGCCAGCGACGGCATGCCGCGCTGACGCGTCCGCGGCAGGGTCGGCCAGACGCCCGCGAAGATGCTCGCCTGGCGGAACAGCAGCGAGGTCGAGCCCCAGCCGCCCATCGATTGGCCTCCGCCGTAGATGCGGTTCGTGTCCGGGGCGTATTTCTTGATCGTCCAGTCGATGCTCCACAGCACGCGGTTCTCGGTGAACGGATAGGCCCGCGGCTCTTTGTCCTTGGCCCACTGCGGCACGCAGACGTAGCCGAACCAGAAGGTCTCCATCGGGCCCGTCCCGCTCGGGGCTTCGATCGTGTCGCGATTGGCCAGCACCAGCGTATTCTCGCCCTTGATGCCGTAGCCCGGCCGGGATTCGCTCACGCAGAACGCGCCGGGCAAGCCGTCGCGGTAGCCCATGTCCGGCGTGCCGAAGTAGATGTAGTAGTCGCCGGCCCCCCCAGCCAGGCCGCCCGTCGAGTTGCTCGCGTGAACGCTCACCTGCATCGGCAGCCCCTTCGCGCCGGTGATGCACAGGTTCGCCGCCCACTGACCGAGCGCCTTGGAATCCCACATCTTGATCGGCTGAATCGGTGCGACCTTCTCGTCGACGGCCTCAGTGGTAGCCGACTGGCCCGGCACGACCTTGCTGATCGCCTTGCCCGCCAGGTCGGTCGCGACGACCGCGTAGAACCCCTTGCCGTCCTTGGCCACCGTGTGTACCGCCACGCCGGACCACATCGGCAGCGGCGAACCGCCCTCCTCGATCACCATCGTCGGGCAGGTCGTCGGCGTCGCCTTGCCGTCCTTCTGAAGCGTGATGGCCGGCGTGTTCGGGTTCAGCCGGCTGGCGCCGAACAGACCCGGCGCCTTCCTGTCGGTCGCCTGCTGGAGCGAGAGCGTGTTGTAGGCGGCCCCGATCATCTTGGCGGAGTTGTTGAACACGCCGGTGTAGCACAGTTCCGCCTTGTCCAGGTTGTCCTGGGTGATCGGCTGGTCGGCGCGATACAGCGAGTAGCGGACGTTCGCCCCGGCCTCGCCCTCCGCGACGTCCTTGAACGTTACGAACGTCTGGCCGTTGCGATACGCCGCCTTGATGCCCGTCACCTCGGCGTTCTCTGTCACAGCCGCAACCGGCGCTTCCGGCGCCGCCAGGATCGTCGTCAGGACCGCGGTTATCAGCAAGTGCATGGCTTCTCCTTCGCCAATGTGTGGCCGATCAGCAACTCAGTTGATCCCCCGTATCGCACGTCGGTTCCGCCGTCAAAACGAATCCAGTATCCGCCGGCCGGCATCGACCGAGTCCGTCGTCCTGGAGTAGTACAGCCGCCGGCTGCGGAACTCCCCCCAGAACTGCTTGATCCGCTCGACCGTGCCGCCGAGGATCTGGCCCTTGCCGAGCGCGTCGATCCGCCGATACAGGTCCGTCCAATCCTG
>JAQTVL010000026.1 GCA_028706835.1 Phycisphaerae bacterium
GCTTTCTTGCGCCGGGCTCGCGGGCGCCGCTTCGCGTAGGCGGGGGAATACTGTTCGATTTTGTCCATCGCCTCAGGGCCGTAAAGTTGCTCGCCACAATCGGGACATTCCTCGAACACTAAGCTCGGAACCTTGTAGACCTGACCGCGGTACTGGCGGGTCATCGTCCTGCGGACTCGTCTGATCCGCTTGCTTCCGCACGTTGGGCAAGTATCGATTTCTTTCATGGGTCTATCGGGCGCCTTTGGCGCTGATTAGAACATAGTAAAAGTCACACCCGGCGATTTGAGTCAACTTTCCTTTTGTGTAGACGAACACACCGTCCAACGTTGATCCGTGGATCACATACAAATACTCCGTGTGCGCATCAACCGGGTTGCGCGAGCGAAGCGTCTTGTAGATCGCGACCGCGTTCAAGATCGATTCCAGAGCGTCACTTCGACGAAGATCGCCCGCTTCCGCTTCGTCGTTCGCCGTCGCGGTGAAGCGATACCGACCTGCAAGAATCGCCCGCTTGATGCGAACCAGGATGTCGTGGCCTGCCCGCACGGTCTCTACCCCTATTATACAAGTCCTCCGCGTTCTTTGCGGTTCAGTCTTTCTTCCCCGGCGGCGCGATCACGGCGATGCCAAGTTCGCGAAGTTGCTTGTCGTCCACCGGCGACGGGGCCTGGCTCATCAGGTCCACCGCCTGCTGCGTCTTGGGGAACGCGATCACGTCGCGGATCGAGTCGGTGCCGAGCAGCAGCATGATCAGCCGATCGATGCCCATCGCAACGCCACCGTGCGGCGGGGCGCCGCTCTTGAGCGCGTCCAGCAGGAAGCCGAAGCGGCGCTTCGCGTCCTCCTCGGCGAAGCCCAGGGTCCTGAACAGCCTCGCCTGGATGTCCATGCGATGGTTGCGGATCGAGCCGCCGGCGATCTCCTGGCCGTTGAGCACCAGGTCGTAGGCCTTGGCTTTGATCGCGCCGGGGTCGGTCTTCAATTTGTCCACGTCCTCGTCCTTCGGGCCGGTGAACGGGTGGTGGCAGGCGACCCAGCGGCGTTCCTCGTCGTCCCAGTCCAGCAGCGGGAAATCGACCACCCAGCAGAAGCGGAAGACGTCCTGCGGGATCAGGTTCCGTTGCCGGGCCAGCGACCGCCGCAGGGCGTCGAGGCACTTGTTCACGATCCGCCGGTCGGCGTCGCCGATGACCAGGATCAGGTCGCCGTTGGCGGCGCCCATGGCGGCGATCAGTTCCGCCTGAAGCGCGGGGTTGAAGAACTTGGCCTGCTGGCTTTCCAGCTTGCCTTCCTTCACCTTGAACCAGACGACGCCCTTGCCGCCGATGCCCTGGACGAATGGGGTCAGGTCGTCAAGCTGCTTGCGGGTCATATCCGCGCCGCCAGGCAGGACAAGGCCCTTCACCTGGCCGCCGGGCCTGCCCGGAACCCTCGGCGGGGCCGCGAGCACGCTCTTGAAGCCGTTGAAATCGCTCCGCCCGGCGATGTCGCTCACGTCGCACATCTCCAGGCCGAACCGGATATCCGGGGCGTCGGCGCCGTACTTCGCCATGCACTCGTCGTAAGTGAGCACCTGGAACGGCGGCTTGACGTCCAAGCCATGTACGCGCTTGAACACCTCCGCCACCGCGCCTTCCAGCAGCGTCATCACGCGCTTCATGCTGGGGAAGGCCATCTCGACGTCGAGCTGGGTGAACTCCGGCTGGCGGTTGGCGCGAAGGTCCTCGTCGCGGAAGCAGCGGACGATCTGGAAATATGCGTCGCAGCCGCCGATCATGAGAATCTGCTTGAAGATCTGCGGCGATTGCGGCAGGGCGTAAAAGCTGCCGAGATTGACCCGGCTGGGCACGAGGAAGTCGCGGGCGCCCTCGGGCGTGCTCTTGGTCAGGAACGGCGTCTCGACTTCCAGGAAGCCATGGGCGTCGAAGTAATCGCGGATCGCCTTGATGGCCGTGTGGCGGACGCGGAGCGCCCGCTGCATGGCTGGGCGGCGAAGGTCGATGTAGCGGTAGGTCAGGCGCCGTTCCTCGCCGACCTGCTCGGCGTCGCCGGGGAAGAACGGGGGGTTGACCGCCTTGTTCAGCAGCGTGAGCGACGCGGCGACAACCTCGATTTCGCCGGTGGCCAGCTTCGGGTTGGTCAGGCCCTGGCCCCGGGCACGGACCAAGCCGGAGGCGGCAATGACGTCCTCGCTGCGCAAGTCGCGGGCGAGGTCGTGGGCGGCGGCGTTCTTCGAGGAATCGAAGACGATCTGCACCAGGCCGGTGTGGTCGCGCAGGTCGATGAACACCAGTTGGCCATGGTCGCGCCAGGATTCGACCCAGCCGGCCAACGTGACCGTCTTGGCCACATCGCCGATCCGCAGTTCGCCGCAGCGGTGGGTCCGCTGGTAGGCTGATTCGTCGTAGTGCGCCAACTCCACCGGAGAGGCCGGTTGCTCAGTCATGGTCGTAATGCTTTCTGTAAGAACAGACGGGAATAGTAACACTCCGAATCTGAACCCCTCCCCCTTCACGGGGGAGGTCCCGCCTTCAGGCGGGGGTGGGGGTCGGGCGAGCAAGAAACCGCCGCTGCGATCCTCACCCTCACCCCCCGCTAAAGCGGGGACCTCTCCCGTCAAGGGAGAGGGGTGAAGAAGTCATGGCACGAGCGCCGGCTGCGACGTGGCCGCCACCGGCCCGCAGGCCCGCTTGAAATAGTCGCGCAGGACCTTCTCGGCCGGCTTGCCCCGCGGGCTGTAGCCGCCGTCCTTGGTTGCGTCGTAATCGTCGTCGACGAGGGTCCACTCCCAGAAGATCAGCCCGCCGACCATGTCCTCTTTCTCCCAGACTTGCAGGAAGCCTTTATACAGGTTCTCCTGCTCGACCATGGACGGCTTGTCGGGGGCGGCGTAGTAGTCCCAGGGGTTCATCGCGGCGCCCTTCTGGCTGGCCCAGCCGGCTTCGGTGAAGATCACCGGCTTGCCGATCGTCTTCTGCCAGGCGATCAGTTTCTTCTTGTACTCGTAGGTGGTGCCGTACTTGTCCTCGAACCGATCCCAGGCCTTGACCACTTCGTCGACGGTCGGCTCCTCGTGATCAGCCAGCGTGTAGTAGCTCGTGCAGCCGGCGAAATCGAGGTCCTTCCAGAACGCGATCTTCCAGTAGCGGTCCCAGTTGGCGGAGTAGCCGAGCTTGAGGTTCGGATACTTGTCGCGGAGGAACTTGATGAGCTTGCGCCACCGGCTGGTGGAGGTCTCCATCTTGTTCAGCTCCGAGCCGACCATGAACAGGCCGCCTCCGGCGTTGGACACGGCCTCGGCGTAGTAGACGATGTACTCCTGGTAGTCGGCCCACCAGCGGTCGGAATCGGTGGGGATGATCCGGCCTCGCCATTCCGTGCCTCGCGGGGCGTCGAGCAGCACGATGGGCATGACAATGACCCGCAGGCCGCGGCTGCGGGCCGTTTTGACCAAGTCTTCCATTTCCTGCTTGGTCGGGGCGTTGTGGGCGCCGATGGCGATGGTCGAGCTGCTGCCGTTTTCCTGGTAGGCGGCGACGGACAGCTCGACGGTATTGGCGCCGAGGTCGGCGATCTGGTTGATCGCCTTCTTGAACAGCGCGAGGTGATTGCGGTTGTGCAGTTGGATGGCCATGCCGTTGAATCGCTCCGCCTGCGTCAGCGGCGTATAGGGCACGACCGGTCGATTCTCGATCGGGCCGAGGTCTTCCTCGGTGGTGGAACTGGCGTTCCACTGGAAGTGGAAGATCGCCGCGCCGAACAGCAACCCAACCGCGGCGGCGGCGATGGCGATGGTCATCAATGCTTCTTTCATGCGGTCATCCTCACAACGCGCAGGAAGTCCAGAATTAGGTAGGTTAAGCCCCGCTGCGCGTTTGGTCAATAGCTACAGCGTGTCAGTTCGCGGGGGCCGTCGTGGCGGCGGGGCTGGCGGCCTGGATCTGCGGCCATCGGCTGACGCCGTCCATCGGGGCGCGGCGGCCCGGCCGGCCGAGGTAGTCCAGCAGCGTCGGGGCGACATCGACGATCCGCGCGGCGTGCAGGCGGCCGCCCGCGGGAACGCCCGGGCCGGCGAAAACGAGCGGGATGCGCATGTCGGCGACGGCCGGCCCGCCGTGGCCGCCACGGTTGCGGCGGGCGAACTGCCAGTGGTCGGTGCTGAACAGCATCAGGTCGCCGTTGCGGGGCGAGTCGAAGGCGTCGACGATCTGGGCGACGAAGTCCGGGAACGGCGAATCGCAGGTGGCGTCGAGCCATTCCTGGCTCGAGTGGAATTCGCCGTCGAGCAACCGCCTCGCCGACGGATGGCTCGCCAGTCGAAGCGGGTCGGCGGGCGGCGTAACGCGGTATCGATAGGACGAACTAGACGACTGCGGCAGGCGCAAGCGAGCCGGGCCGTCCTCGGGCTCGTCGCGTGTCGTGGCGGGGTCGAGGACGGTCCGGCTCGCCACACCCTGTCGCTCGATAACCGCGTAGCTCTCTCCGTTGTCGATCCGTATGCGGTCCCGGTCCACCGGGATCGCCGCGAGGTGCTTCGCCGGCAGGGAGTCGAGCAGAAGCCTTGGGAACGACAACTTGTTCGCCTTCGCCTCCTGTGTCCCGTAGTCGCGATGAAAACTCTCGATCTGCTCGGGCGTCGGCCTGACGGCCCAGTCGTCGCCGATCCGCAGGTGCAGCGAGGCCCGGCGATTGCCGTCCTGAACCACCGCGACGCGTGCCGGCCCGAGCGCCGCCTGCCGCTGCGGATACTCGCCTTCGTCCTTGCCTGAGACCACCGTCTTGAGGCCCAGCCGTTCGAGCGTGCCGACCAGGTCGCAGCACTTCGCGGGGTCGGTCGTCTCCTGGCCGTGGTCGGCGACCAGGACCAGCAGCGTGCGATCGTAGACGCCCGCCTGCTGAAGGCCGGTCGCGATGCGCCCGACCTGGTCGTCGATGTTCCGCACCGCGTCGCGATACTGGGGCGACTCCTTGCCGTGCTCGTGGCCGATGTGGTCAACACCGGGGAAGTAGAACCAGATCGCGTCGGGCCAGCGGCCGGTGCGGGCGGCCTCCCGGCCAATCTCGTTGGTGCGGTATGCGGTCAGGGCGTCCACCTGGCGGAGGTTGCCGAAGAACCAGGTGACGCCGGTGCTCAGCCAGTTGGCGAAATGGCGCGTCGAGCCGCGATGCACCGGCGTGAGCACCGAGACGGTGTAGAGGTCGGGGATCATCTCGAAGAACGTCGGCGGCGTGAACTGGCTGTCCACCCGCTGGTAGTCGCAGATGCCCTTGTAGTCCTCGAACAGCAGGCTGTTGCGGTCGAACCAGGTGTTGCCGGTGATGCCGTGATGGCCGGGGAATTGGCCGGTGTTCAGCGACACGTTGGCGGCGAACGTGATCGACGGGATGACGGTAACGGCGTGGTCGGTCCGCACGCCACGGGCCAGCAGGTGGCGCTGAATGTTCGGCAGCTCGCCGGCGCCGGCCAGCCGCTCCATCGTCGCCGCATCGAGGCCGTCGACGAACAGGACGACGGCGCAGCGATCCGGGCGGCGGAGCGTGGGCGGCACGTTCACCGCGATCGGGCTGCGCCACGTGCAACCGGCGATCGCCGCGACGAGGAGGAGCGAGCAGACAAGATTCCGCGGATGCTTCATGGTCCGCACAATAGGAAAAAGCCCAGGGATTGCAATCCCTGGGCGTTGGGGTATCGACAATCGAATCGGCGATTCGGCAGTTCAGATCACCGACTTGAACAGGTCGCGATAGACCGGCAGCGCGACGCTCGCGTCCGGCAGGTCCGCGTGCCAGCGCTTTTCCCATTCGAACGTCAGCCAGCCGTTGTAGCCGAGGTTCTTCAGCTCGCGGACCGCGCCGAGCAGGTCCACCTGGCCCTGCCCGGGCAGCGTGAGCACGTGCGTGTCGTTGCCCTCGACCTTGCCATCCTTGACGTGGGTGTAGCGGATGCGTTTGCCGAGGGTGGCGGCGCTGGTGGCGACGTTCTCGCCGCCGGAGCAGGAGGTGATCATGATGTCCCACAGGGCCATGGCCCGCGGGCTGTTCACCTTGTCCAGCAATTCCACCACGTCGGGGGTGTGACACCAGGCATCATGGGTTTCCAGGCAGATGACCGCTTTGCACTTGCTGGTGCGGTCCACGTCTCGCTTCAGGTTGTCGACGGCCTCGGCCATCCACTGATCGCGCGACTGACCCGTTCGAGGCTGCCCGCCGAAGATTCGAATCACCGGCACGCCCATGCGGTCAGCCAACTGGCAGTAGCTGACGGCCTCTTCCTCGTTGCGCGTGCCTTTGTCGTTGAGCACCAGGCGCACCGAGCTCGACAGCCCGCTGACGACCAGGCCGGCCGCTTTGACCTTGGCCATCGTCTTGTCGAGGTCAAGGGTAAAGGCGGGCAGCTTCGTGATGTCGAGGTCCTGGCCCAGGCCGCGGAAATCGATTCCGGCGAACCCGCCGGCCGTCTCGATGTCACCGAGCACCTGGTCCAGCGGCGAGCCGGGCCAGCCAAGCGTTGTCACCGACAACTTCATCGAGTGTCTCCTTGTGTGAGTAACGAACCAGCCGACAGGTTACGGCAGAATGAACTCTCGCTCCGGGTGATGAACGGTCAGCACCGGACAGGGCGCCTTGCGAACCACCTTCTCGGCGACCGAGCCCATGAGCATCTGGCCCAGGCCGCCGCGGCCATGGGTGCCGATCACGATCAGGTCGATTGACTGGGCCTTGGCGTACTTGATGATTTCGAGGAACGGCCTGCCGATGAGCACCTGGTGTACGACCGTGACGTCCTGGCTGAGCTTGTCGGCCACCAGTTTTTCGAGGCTCTTGCTCGCGTTGCGGACGACGTCCTCGACGATGGGCGCTCCGACGGGCACGGTGCTTGGAGCCATGCTCATCCAGTACTGGTAGGCCTCGTCGACGACGTGGATCACGTGCAGTTCGGCCTTGTAGTCGCGGGCAAATTGCAGGGCATATTTAAGGGCCGCCTCGGACAACTCGGAGAAGTCCGTCGGAAACAGGAGCTTGTTGATCTGGATCATCGGTTTCCTCCTGACTGTTGGTGCTGCGCATTATCCTGGCCTGCCCCGCCCCGTCAAGCCGATCCGCCCCGGCACATGAACACCAGGTCCACGGCCCTGCCCTGCCAATGATACATATTCGTCAGCCGGCCTTCGACAGCAAAACCGGCGGACTCCAGGGCCGCCCGCCGCGCCTCGCACCACGAGTCGATGATCGAGACGACCTTGCGGCCGGGCGGCAGGGCGGCCGACTCGATCAGCTTCGGATACTCCGCCTCGTAGCCGGGGTGCGCGTAGACGTCCAGGATGATCGGCGGATTGTCCATCCGGTTTGGCACGAATCGCGCATTGTCGTCCGGCTGGACGACCGCCCAGCCGACCGGCCAATCGCGTTCGGTCGCGAGCACGTTCATGGCAGCCCCGGGGTGGTCGTTCATGTGTCGGCGAAAGTTGAGGAAACCCCACTCGACGATGTTCTGCCCGCTGACCTGGAGCACCGTCGAGCGATGCGGCGGGCCCTGCGGGCGGGCCGACAAGGCGTTGAGCGTCGCGTAGTCCGGCCAATCGGCTGGTCGGATGTGGACCGCCTGGCCCGGGGCGAACCGGCGATCAAGCTCCGCCTGCCCGCCGGGTGCGAACCAAGCCATGATGCCATCTTCGGGCAGGATCGAGTCGAACCCGAATTCGCGATAGACGCGGTAGGGCGTGGCGCCGTAGTCGGTGGTCAGCCAGAGCGCCTGCCCGCCGCGGTTGCGGAAGTCGTCGGTGACAGTCCGGGTCAGCACGCGGGCGATCGACTGGCCTCGGAACGCGGGCAGGGTGTAGACGTGGCCGAACAGCCCGACGTCGCCGGCTTCGAAGGTGCAGATGTTGCTGACGATCTGCGGCGTGGCGCCGGGCGGGGCGAGGTCGGCCAGGTAGCTGCGGAAGCAGAGGTCGCCGAATTTGTTGGCCAGCAGTTGCTCAAGCTGCCACTGCCACAGGTCGCTCTTGTGCCCGAGGAACGGCTGGATGACGCCGGACCACTTGTCGTCCGGTGCGAGAATCCGCCGGACAGTGATCGGCCTGCCGTCGCGCGTGGTCGCGGAACAGAGGGTGGATTCCATGAGGAGGAGTTTATCGCGTGCGGAGGGAAAACAGAAGTCCGCTGACCGGTACAAAAGAGAAGCCCGCGGTGACGCGATCTACAGGTCCGGCTTTAATGCTCTCCGACAAGGGAGGGCGATTTTGTAGTTGATGGCCCGATCGTTCGTCACCGCAGGCTCAAGGCTGTATCCGTTAGAACTATAGCACACGCGCGAGTCGCGAGCAAATTCGGGGGGCGCATTTCTCACATTGTCGCACGCTGGCAAGTGGCGGGCTTGGCCGGTATGTTATCGGGCATGGGACAGCGCGACCTCATCACGCGGTATCTTCGCAGCAGCAAGCTTCTCGGCTCGCTCGATGCCCCGCACCTGGCGGCCATCGCCGATATCGCCACGCTGCAATCAGCCGGTAAGGGCGAGCGGCTGTTCGACCAGGGCAGCGAGTGCGCGGGGATGTTCGTCGTCGGGATGGGGCAGGTGAAGGTGTACAAGGTCAGCCCGGACGGCAAGGAACACCTGCTGCACATGGTCTGCGCGGGCGAGACGTTCGCCGAGGCGGCCCTGTTCGGCGGGTTCGATTACCCGGCGTCGGCGGAGGCGGTCGCGGCCAGCGAACTGGTGTTCCTGCCGAAGCGGCCGATGCTGCAACTGCTGGCTGACCACCCGGCGGTGCCGTTGAAACTGCTTGCGGGGATGAGCATCTGGCTTCGGCGGATGGTGGACCTGATGGAAGACCTGGTTCTCCGCGACGCGGCCGGTCGGATCGCCAAGCACATCCTGTCGCTGCAATCCGACGACAAGGCGACGGTCGTGCAGATGACGCTAAAACACCAGGAACTGGCGGCCCACATGGGCATGACGCGGGAGACGATCTCCCGGACGCTGGCGCACCTGGAATCGCTGGGGCTGATTACGCTGATGCCGAAGGGGAAGATTCGGCTGAAGGACGCGGCGGGATTGGCGCAACTGGCGGGGCGGTGAAGGGGCGCGGTTTTCCTTTCTTCGCCGTTTGTGGAGTGCGGTAGCGCAGCTACCGCTTTGGCGCGGCGCCGAGGTTAACGTCCCGAGCAAAGCGGCAGCGGCGCTGCCGCACTCCACAAAAGGACATTCGTCTTTGTGGACCCCCGTGTCACACCCGCCATCCCCCTACTTCTTCTCCATCCCGCGCTTTACCACGTCCGGGACGATGACCGTGGGTTTGTCCAGGCGATCCAGAAGCTTCTCGGCGCTGGCGCGAACCTCGGCGTCGGGGGTCGTGCTCTTCAGCTTCACCAGGTAATCGTGGACCAAGTCGCCGAGGTCGGCTAGACGCTGCTGCGCCTCGACGCGAACCGGATATTTCGGGCTGCCGAGGTCCGCGCCCAGCTTCTCCAGCGCCGGCTCCAGCGCGCCGAGCCAGTCCAGCCGGGCGGCTTCGCCGGGGAGCGTGTCGAAGAACATGCCCACGCGGACAAGCTGGGCCGGCTTCGGCCTGATCGTCAGCGGGAACATCCGCTCGTAGACGTCGGCGGGCGCCCGCACAGCCACCAGGAAGCCCACGCGGTTGAGCAGGTCCGGCCTCCACGTCTCGACGATGGCGGCGGCCTCGGCTGGCGATAGGCCAAACGATTCCCATTGCGAACGGCAGGTAGCGAGCAGTTTCTCGCCGGCGGCATCACTAGCCGACGCCAGCAGGTTTTTCTTCGCGACTTTCGCAACGGCCTTCGACTTGATGTCTGGGATCGCCACGAAGTGCCGCGCCTTGCCGTCGTTGACGATGACGATCACCGTGCCCGTGCCGGCGGAGTGCGTGTTCTCCAGCGTCAACTCGTCAGCCGTCACCTTGCCCACCAGCAGCGGCTCCTGGAGCGCGGTGGCCTCGTAGAACAGGAACCGTTCGGACTCGCCGCTGACGTTCAGCCAAAGGCCGGGCACCTGGCGGACGGCGTCCCACCAGTGGCCAGCCTTCACGTCGCGAGGCGTCTGTTTCGCCTGGCGGGTGAGCGAGCCCCGCCACGACAGGCCTACCGGGTCTTCGCCGGTGATGCCGGTGATGTCCCAGCGTTCCTTGCCGCCGGGGACCTGCTTTAACTCGGGGCGAGGCGTGGTCTGGATGTCGGGCTTGGGCCAGTAGGCCAGCGGGCCGCCGAGCGGCGTGCCGACGGTGATCGCCACCTCCGGCTGTTCGGGGCCGTAGAAGTGCAGCACCGGCTTGTTCCAGCAGCCCTCGTTGCTGCCCTTGTACTTCGGGACGTAGTCGTCGTCGTAGCGCAGGACGAAACTCGGCAGGCCACCGATCAACTGGCCCGGCGGGCTGAACAGGTTCGCGGTTCGCCCGGAGGGGTCGGCGATCGGCTCACGCTTGACGCCCCAGGCCATCGGCCGAACGACCGCCTGGATCGGCGTCAGCCAGGTGAGCTTGCCGGTGGTGCGGACCTGGACGCCCCACTCGTGAACGACGAGGGAGTCAGGCTGGGTGGTCTGGGCGGGGGCGTAATTGCAGGCGATCGGCCCGACAATCACCGCGACGAAGAGTGCCCATGTCCGCGCAAGGTTCATGTTGGCTCCGTGATCTGCGATCGTGACGTTCATAGGACACTCGCCCTCGGGTGTCCTACAGAACGCCGTCCTGCGCCCGAGTTTTGGACTCGTTCGGCGGCGATTGGTTCCCGGCGACGGTATAATCGCCGGTCGCTCGGCCGAACGCTACTAGAATTAGCCAGGGGCCACAAAGCGAAGGAGCGCCCATGAAACGCACGGCTCTTGCGACGACTTGGCTGCTGATGGCGACGGCGGCGGCCGTGGCGGCGGACGACCGGCCTCAGGTTTCCGTTCGCCCGGCGTTCGCGCCGGGGGAGTATCTCCAGGTGATCCAGCAGGTCGACCAGCACGAACAGAAATCGGAAGGCCAACAGGCGACGACCGAGGTCGTGCAGACGACGGAGATACTGTTGTCGGTGGACAAGCCGACGGCAGCGGGCGACGTGAAGATCCAGGTGGCGTTCCGGCGACTGGCGCAGTCGTTCAGCCAGGGGGAGAGCAAGCGGGCGTTCGACACGGCGAAGCCGGACGAGGGCGACAAGGAACTTGGGCGATCGCTGCTGGCGGTGACGAAGGGGAAGGCGACGGCGACGGTCGGGGCGGATGGGAAGGTGAAAGAGGTGAGCGGGCTGGACAGCATGTGGGACGAATTGGCGAAGACGGACCCGACGGCGGCGGCGTTGAAGGCGAGCTACGGGGACGCGACGGTTCGGACGATGCTGGAACGGATGTCGACGTTCTTTCCGGACAAGCCGGTTCGGCCGGGCGATAAGTGGGTGGTGTCGAACACGGGCAACCTGCCGGTGCTCGGGAAGACCCAGATCAAGCAGGACTGCCAGTTGAAGGCGGTGGAGACGGCGGCGATCGGGCAGGCGGCGACGATCACGGTGGCGGGAACGATTGAGGCGAAGGACCGGAAGACGACGGTGGGGGCGACCCCGGCGACGCTGCGGTCGATGAAGATCGACATGGCGGGGGAATACCGGGTGCCGCTCGGCAACACGCTGCTGACCAGCGGCACGGTGACGCAGCAGGCTGCGATGACGATGGAGATCGACGGGCCGGCGGGCGCGGAGGCGGCGCCGAAATCCAGGATGAGCTCGACGTCGACCAGCAAAATCGCGATCACGTCGTCGGCGGTCAGGCCGGGGTGAGCAGCGGGCCGACGGCTACTTCACGTCCACCTTGACGACGTTCGACAGGTCGCTCTGGTTCGGCTGGGCGTCGTAGACCTTGAGGGCGAACCAATACGTGCCGGGGGCGAGGCCCTCAGCCGTAAAACTTTCCTTGGCGCCTGCCGGCGAAGGCTTGGGCTCGCCCTTACAGTTCACCGCGGCCCAGAAGCTGATAGCCTTGTCGGCCTCCGTGCGCCAGTCGCAATGCTCCTTGATCTGCTTGGTCGAGTACTTTACTTGGTACTCCGCCGCGGCGCCCTTGTCGCCGTCGTCGCCCGGCGCGGTCCAGGTGAGCTTCACCTTGCCGCCGCCGACCGCTTCGGCGGCGAGATACTTGACCGCCGCCGGCGGCGTCGCGTCAGCCCGCTTGGTGGTCTTGATGTAGACGTATTCCTGCCCGAAGCCGTTGGAGTACCAGTCGGCTAACTTGCCGGCGTGCTTGTCGGCAGCGGCCAGATAGCGCGACTGGCCGGTGGCCAGGTAGGCCCACGCCATGGTGCTCATGCAGCGGTTCCCGGAGCCTGACCGCCCCTCCGGCTTGTCGGCAGACCAGTGGTAACTGAAGCCGGCGTTGGGGAGGTCTGCTCCGGCTACGTCGTACGCGAGCCAGTCGGCGATGCCGAGGATGGCGTCGCGGACATCTTCCTCGGGGTAGTGCCGATAGTAGCGGCCCAGCGCCATACCGACGGCGGCAGCCATGAACGGCGTGTGCCCGGCGTAGACTTCCTGCTTTGTCTTCGGGTCGATCGTCTTTTCGGCAACAGGGCTGATCGTGCCGGCCGTCTTGTCCTGGTTCTCGCAAATCGCTTTGACCGCAGCCTGCGTCAGGTCGAGATATCGCTTCTCGCCGGTTGCCTCGTAGACGTTGGCCAGCGCCCGGGCCACCCACCCGTGCGCCCGGCTGACCTGCACATGGCCCTTTACGCCAGTGAAGGCTGCGGTGAAACTGGCCGCCTCGTTGCCGTACATCCGCAGCGCCTCCAGGCATTGCCGGTCGCCGGTCAGGTAGAAGTAGTTCACTACCTCGTCCACGCTGAAATGCTGCGTATCCATCGGGCCATATCGCCCGCCGTAGTTCCACGCCCCGCCGTAGCGGCCGTAGTTGGCGGGCTGGACGTCCGGGAAGTCTTTCGCGCCTTTGTCGTAGTAGGCCTTGTAGACCCCGCCGCCGCCTTCCCACTTCTTGCCCGCCCAGTCGCCGTCGAGATAGATGTATCGCCGGTCGCGCCAGTGCCAGCTCGTCCGCTCAAGCTGATCGAACATCCGCCGGTCGTTCGTCTGGAGATATCCCAGGTAGAACGGCGCGGTCTTCAGCAGCGGCTCGTAGCCGCCGCCGGGGGCGCTGCTCGAACCGCTCTCAAACTCCGGATCGCTACCGAAGTCGCGCCATCCCGCCAGCCGATACGGCTGGAATCGCCGGACCATGTTCGCCTTGAGCGCGTCATCCGGTACGGACACGCACCCAAAGTCGCTCCAGGCCTTCGTCTCGTTCACCCACGAAGGCTCGCACCAGAACCGCAGGTAGCCGTCGAACCGCTTGAGCAGGTCATCGCCCTTGGCCGCCGGGTCCAGCGTCAGTTGCATCTCGTAGGTCTTGTGCGAGCAGATGTCCAGGTAATCTTCCTTGTCGCCCCACGGCAGAAGCGCCAAAGTGTTTACCCCGTCCGCGACAACCGCCTGACCTTCCGTTGGGCTATGCACATTCAAGAACCCGACCAGTCTTGCCGGCGCATTCTCCTTCAGATACCGCACCACCAGCGAAATAGCGGACTTGTCATTGCTCGCGGCAATCCATCCATCGCCGTCCGCCGGTTTTCCGAGCTTGTCAGACAACGGCACCGCGATGATTGCATTCCTGCACAACGGCGAGCCGATCGCCGGCAGGTGGCCGTTGGTCAGGGCGTAGCTGATTCGCACGAACGGCTCGCCCCCGAAGGCGCGAATGCGAACCACGTAGCCGTAGAGATACGGCAGCTTGCCCTTGCCGCCCTCGGGCTTGTGCAGCCCGCGGACCATAATCGTCGCCCGCATCGGGCCGGATTCCTCGACCACGACTTCCTGCGGGGCTTCGGCCCGCGACGAGTAGACGCCGCCATCGGCGGCCAGCGTCAGCGTCGAGCCTCCGCCGTTGCCCGGAGCGATCACCTGCTCGTCCTTGCCGCCGGCGGTGATCGAGGCCGAGTCGATCAGGTTGAACCGCTTCTTGCTGACGGTGAATTTGATCTTGCCGGTCTCGACCGTGATCGCATCGGCAGCGTCCGTCACCTTCACCGGGCTAGCCGCCTTCGCCGCCGCCGCGCCCGACTTGAGGTGATAAACCACGCTGCCCTTGGCCGGCACGGTCGCCTGCGCCTGCACCAGCAGCCACATGACGCTCTGGTCGGCGCCCCAGCGATTGCTCGCGGAGAATTGCGCCGGCACTTCCGCGCCCTTGTCGTCCACGAGCTTCAGCGTCGCCGGGTCCTTGACCAGCCCGACCGGCAGCGGGATGCCGCCGCTGACCGGCTCGTCCGTCCGCGCGATTCCGCTCGGCTCGACGACCGTCAGCGGCACGTCGAGGTCCGCCGCCAGGGCCATCGCCGAGATCGCCGCCGTCGCCATCGCTACCAGGAACGCTCGCATGTTCGTCTCCTCGAAGGAATCGAGTTGGGCACAATGGTGTAACCCGAATGGATGGACCGTGTTGCTTGATTACGCCGCGGAGGGGCGCGACATGCTCATAGCGAGCCGGGCCGTCCTCGGCCCCGTCACCGCACGGTTGCGGACCCGAGGACGGGCCGGCTCGCTCAACACTTGGGCAACCCCGCCCCGTCTCGTCCTAGAAGTTCACTTTCGCAATCCGCTCGACCGCCTCCGCGATGCGCTCGGTCGCGACCGTCAGCGCGGCCCGGATGTACCCCTGGCCGGGTTTGCCCAGGCCGACGCCGGGGATCGTCACTACGTTGGCTTCCGCCAGCAGACGCCGGGTTGTCGTCATCGAGTCCACGCCCTCGGGGCAGCGAATCCACACGTAGAACGTCGCCGCCGGGCGATCCACCTTCCAGCCGAGCTTCGTCAGCCCGTCCACCAGCGCGTCGCGCCGCTGGCGATACATGTCGCGCAACCCCGCGACCTCGGGCCGATCGGCGCCGGCGATCGCGGCCAGGCCCGCCTGCTGGATCGCGTTGAACTGGCCCGAATCCATGTTGCTCTTCACCTGCGCCAGCGCGGCGATGACCGCCTCGTTGCCGACGGCGAACCCCAGCCGCCAGCCGGTCATGTTGAACGTCTTGGACAGCGAGTGCATCTCGACCGCCACATCCATCGCGCCGGGCACCTGGAAGATCGACGGCGGCGGCGTCTCATACCACATCTCGCTGTAGGCTGCGTCCTGGCAGATCAGGATGTCGTGCCTCTTCGCAAACGCGACCGCCTTGGCGAAGAACGGCAGCGGCGCTACCGCCGCCGTCGGGTTGTTCGGATAGTTCAGGAACATCAGCCGGGCGCTCTTCGCCACGCCCGCCGGGATCGCGTCGAGGTCCGGCAGCCAGCCGTTGCCGTGCGTCAGCGGCATGTGATGCACCTGCCCGCCGGCGAAGATCGACGCCGCGTTGTACACCGGGTAGCCCGGCTGGGGCACGAGCGACACGTCGCCCGGATTGAGCACCGCCAGCGGCAGCTTGGCGATGCCCTCCTTCGAGCCGATCAGCGTGATCAACTGCTTGTCCGCATCGACGGTGACACCGAACCGCCTGGCGAACCAGGCAGCCGCCTGGCGGCGGAACTCCGGCACGCCCTCGTCGAACGGGTAGCGGTGGTTCTTCGGGTCCTCGGTGGCCGTGTGCATCCGCTCAATAATGAACTTCGGCGTCGGCTGATCCGGATCGCCCACGCCGAGATTGATCACGTCCTTGCCGGCGGCGACGGCGGCCCGCTTGGCCTTGTCGATCTCGACGAACAGGTACGGCGGGAGCTGCTGCAACCGTTGCGACTTCGTGAACGCCATGGCGAACCTCCTTGGTTCAAACGGGCGGCTATTCTAGTTTTCGCGGGGAAAAAAGGGAAGAGGCTGATCCGAGGGGCTGACGGCCGCGCGTTTTTGGGGTGTACGGGGCGGGTTCATTCTTGTCATAAATTGACAAAAACGAAGATCGCCGTAAACTGATGGGTGGAGGTGACTCATGGCCACACTGAACATTTCGCTGCCGGATTCCCTGCGTGAGTTTGTCGACAAGCAGGTCGCCAAGGGCGGCTACTCGACCGCCAGCGAGTACATGCGCGAACTGGTCCGCAAGGCAGCCCGCGATTCGCTCGAAGCCAAACTGCTCGAGGGCCTCAACAGCGGCCCCGGCATCGTGGCGGATGACAAGTTCTGGGCGGAGCGCCGCGCGAAACTGATCGCCGCGCACGCCAATCGAAGCAAGTCGAAGATCCATCGCGCGTGATGAGGGCAACATCGCTGGCGCAGTTGCACGGCAAATGCGTCTTCTGCACTTCCCCTGCAAGGGGTAAGCGGGTAGTATTTCGAGACAAGCGGGGAGAGGATTCATGAGCGCTGTTGCCGTCAGCATCGATGTGTTGCGATGGGCGATTGATCGTTCGGGAAGAGCGATCGACGACCTCGCGCACAAGTTTCCGAGAATCGAAGAGTGGCTGACTGGCAGGGCTCAACC
>JAQTVL010000488.1 GCA_028706835.1 Phycisphaerae bacterium
CGCACCTTCTCCGCCAGTTGCGCGTCGTACACCGCCGCCAGCACCCGCCCCCCCGCCGGCCCCTCCGCCTGGCCCAACGCCATCACGTCCCGCCCGTCGATCAGCGGCGCAGGCCGCACCTCCCCCGGCTCGATCGCCCCCGCCGCCGCCAGGTTCGCCGCCAAAATCCCCCGCTCCCCCGCCTCCGCCGCCAGCGCCCCCGCCACCTCCGCCAGCCGACCCCAGTCCTCGTTCGCCATCCGTTTCTTCAGCGGCACGACCTCCAACTCCGCCTCCAGCAGGTCCCGCCCATGCTCCAGCAGCCACGCCACGCTCGCCCGGCTGCGGTTATCCAGCGCCAGCCGCCTGCACTCCTCCTGCACCGCCTCCCCCGCCAACCCCGCGAACTGCGTCGCCAGCGCCGCCACCGCGTCCGCCGTCGCCCCCAGCCGGCCGAACCGCTCCCCGATCGCCTCGCCCTGCCCCGCCAGCCGGGGCCAGATCGCCGCCGCCAAGCCGCCCTCCTCCGCCAGCCGCCACCCGCGGGCCCGCGTCGGCTGGCCGATCGTCTTTTCCCACTCCTGCCAGATCCGTTCCGCCGACACGTCCACGATCCGCCCCGCCTGCCGCGCCACCGCCGCCGCCGTCGCCGCCTCCATCTCGAACTCCAGCGTCGACGCGAACCGCACCGCCCGCAGCATCCGCAGATGGTCCTCCGCCAGCCGCTCGTCCGCCGCCCCGATCGCCCGGATCAGCCGCCCCTCCAGGTCCGCCCGCCCGCCGACGTAATCGACAATCTCGCCCGTCGCCGGGTCCATGAACATGCCGTTGATTGTGAAGTCCCGCCTCGCCGCGTCCTGCCGCGCATCCGAGTAATGCACCTCGCCGGGGTGTCTGCCGTCCGCGTAGCCGCCCTCGCTGCGGAACGTCGCCACCTCCACCTGCCACCGCCCGAGCACCACGACCACCACGCCGAACTGGGCCCCCACCTGCATCGTCCGCCGGAACAGCCCCAGCACTTTCGCCGGCACGGCATCCGTCGCCACGTCATAATCCGCAGGCTGCCTGCCCATGAGCAGGTCGCGCACGCACCCCCCCGCGAACAGGGCAATGTGCCCCGCCTCCCGCAACGTCGCCGCCACGCGTTCCGCCGCCTCCCTCGCCGACCTCGGTTTGCTGTGTGCCTCCGCCATCCCCGCCATGATACGAACGCCCCCTGCCGACTGCCAACTTCTTTCCCTCCCCCGCTACCGCGTGCGAGCGACCAAGGCCAACTTCTTTCCCTCCCCCGCTACTGCGGGGGAGGGAGCAAGGGAGAGGGTCCCGCCGCAACGCGGCGTCCTCGCGGGCGCAGCCCGCTTTGTAGGACACCCGCCCCCGGGTGTCACCGCCCGCCGGAGGCGGGCGAGTTCTTCGCCCCGGCAGGCCGGGGCCTTTGGAGTGCCGGGACGAAGGCCCCGCTTTTTCGAGACTGTAGCATCATTGGTGCGTCCTTCTACCGCCCCGAAGGGGCGCAAGCGCATAGCCGGGGGCGAGGTAAAAGCCCCCGGAAACTGTGCAAAATATTGGGGAGCCCCGGAGGGGCGAAAGCGCCGTCTCTGTCGCCCCTTCGGGGCTCGATCCTGTTTGGGCCGGTGTCCGGGGGCTCACGCCCCCGGCTATGCGCTTTGGCCCCTTCGGGGCCGACCTACGTCCCTGCAATGGTGCTACCGCGTCGTCCTCTTTCGGAAATGGCGCCTGTCCTGCTCTGTAGGGAACTTGGCGCATCTCAGGCCCGGAGGGCCGACGGCATGTAGCCCCAGGTGAGCGCAGCGAACCTGGGGAGCCCGGCCCCCAAAGATCAGTCAGCCTCGAAGGGAACTTGACGCATCTCAGGCCCGAAGGGCCGACGGCGTGTAGCCCCTGGTGAGCGCAGCGAACCTGGGGAGCCCGGCCCCCAAAGATCAGTCAGCCTCGAAGAGGCGATGGCAAGGTTGGCGAGCTGCCGCGCCGTCGCCTCTTCGAGGCTGAACCAACCGAGCCGACATGATCCTCAGGCTCGCTGCGCTCGCCTGAGGCTACATGCCGCCGCCGCTTCGCGGCTGGGAATTCGTGAGGTATTCTACAGAGCAGGCCTGTCCCCATTTCCGCCCAGAATTCAGAATTCAGAAGTCTCTGATTTGTCATTTGTCATTTGTCACTTGTCACTTACCATTCGCGTTTGTTCGTTCCCCCCGCTCCCCGTTCAGCCGCAGCAGATTCCCCAGCACCTTCTGCTCGATCTCCGCCCGCAAACCCGCCAGCGGGTGCCCGTCCGGCATCGCCTGCCCAGCCCCCGCCTCTTCCCACGCGGCCGCCCACTCCGCCGACCACCCGCCGGCCGGGTCCGCCGCCGCGTAGGCCGCCAGCACCGCCGCGTCGAGCTTCTTGTGCGCCAGCCGAAGCCACGTCGGCCGCTCGTTGTACAGGTTCGTCAGCGTCCGCTTCTTCAACTGCGGGTGCTGTGCGGCCCGCGCCATGATCGCCGACTGGCGGATGAGCGCCCGGGCCGGTTCCGGCACGTCTGAAAAATCGCCCTGCTGGTCCACGCTCGCCGCGATCGGCCCGATCCACTCCGGCGGGTTCAGCCACCGCTCGCGCTGCTCATTGAGTTCCCGCGCCGCCGCCGCGATCGCGGCGACCAGCATTTCTTCGCGGGCGCAGCCCGCCTCTTCGTAGCACGGGCGTCTCGCCCGTGATTCGTGGCACGGGCTCTTGGCCGGTGGTTCCGCGGCAGGCGAGGAGTTTCTGTTTGTGGAGTGCGGGAGCGAAGCTCCCGCTGTGGGCGGCGCGGACGTCACCGGGCCATCCAAAGCGGTAGCTGCGCTACCGCACTCCACAAAAGGACAAGGCTCCCGCCCAGGCCCCCACGGCAGCGGAAACGTCTCGAAGCACGTCGTCGGTGTGTAGCGGAACCCGGATTCCGCCTCCCGCAACTGCGTCCCCATCCGCCGCGCCCACAGTTCGTGGATCGAACTGTGCAGCACCCCGAAAAAGTAGTCGTCGGAGCGGGCGAAGGTAATCAACTGATGGTCCGGAAGCACTTGGTCGTCGAGCTTCGCAAACAACCGGAACTTGGTCACGTTGGGCGTAACGATACAACCGGACGCGGGTAGCGCCCGCCGCATCGCCGGCCTCGGCTCTACGTGAATCCACCATCGCTGGGCATACGTCTCGCGCCGGTTGCCGATCCGGTCCGGTTTGACGTTCTGCTCGACCCACCGGAACGGCGACTCGAACTTCGCCGCCTCGTCCATCGGCATCTCGCAACCGAAGTCGATGATCCACATGCTGCGTGTTCGCTTGGTGATGTCGCTACCGTTCAGCCACGGGCGAACCACCGGGAAGTTCGATTGCCCGTGCGGATTCGGCTGACCGAGCATTCGCCGAGCATCTTCCCAACCAATGTCGAACGCCCCGCCCTTGGTGTCGCCCATGAACGCGATGCCGGCATTCTCCGCCAGGGGTTTCGCCTCGACGGTCGCCACGCCGCCGGTCAGGTCCGCGTTCACGTGGGGGACGAATTGCCCGTCCAGCGTCCGCTCCGTCTGCGTCCCATCATCGAACCCGACCATCGACACATGCACCGCCGCCCCGTCGAGAATCCATTCCCGATCCGACCAGGCCATGAAGATCCCGCCCGTTTCGTTGATCCGCTCCAGCACCCGCCGGTTGTCCCCGCCCCGAATCCCCTGCGTCGCCAGCAACCCAACCCGGACGGGAAGCAAAAAGGGGACTTCCTTAACTTCCGCCGCCGAAGGGTCGTCGCCAATGCCCGCGGCGTCCGCGGCGGAAATTAAGGATGTCCCAATCCTGTTCGGCACGCGGTTTGCTGTGGGGAGGCGTGGCGGTGGAGTGAAGCGGCGGCGGCGACGGTCAGGGGCTCGGTGGTCGGAGGGGGGTGTGGTTTGGCGCGCAGCATCAACCGCC
>JAQTVL010000489.1 GCA_028706835.1 Phycisphaerae bacterium
TCGCAGGTTGATCCTGCTCGGGATCGTGATCTGCGCGGGCGTGGTCATCCATGGCTGCGCGACCGCGCCGACCACCGCGCAGCGTCTGGCCAAGGCGCCGCGCGACGGCCGGTTGATTACGCCGACGGGGCTGCCGGGGCAACTGGCCATTGTGTATTCCTATCGTAGCGAGGTAAACCTCGGGGGTTTCGAGAGGCTACACCCGGGAGATATTCACCGACAAGGGCGAATCTTCAACGCGTTGATCAACGCCGCCATCTGCCGGGCGGAGCAGGTGTTCGTGCCGGAGCCGGCGACGGACCAGCAACTACTCGCAGTCCACGACGCCGCCTACCTGGCAGAACTGAAAGAGAGCAACCAGATCGCACGCGTGTTGGAAGCCCCCGGCATCGGCCTGATGCCTGATGGCTGGGCCAACGGCGGCGTGGTAGAACCGTTTCGCTACTCCACCGGCGGCACGCTGCTGGCTGCCGACCTGGCGATGAAGCACGGCCTGGCGGTCAATCTCGGCGGCGGCTTCCAGCATGCCTTCCGCGACCACGGCGAAGGCTTCTGCATGTTCGCCGACGTGCCGCTGGCGATCCACACGTTACGGGCTGCCAAGCGGATCAGCAGGGCGATGATCGTCGATTGCGACATCCACCACGAGAACGGGTTCGCCCGCTACTACACCGCCGACAAGGACGTGGCCATCTTCGACATCTACGAGCAGGACAACTACCCGGCGATCAAGGTGGCGGAAACGTACGCGAGACCTATCCCTCGCGGCATCAGCGAGGCCGACTACCTGGCGCTGCTCCGTCGCGACCTGCCCAAGGCCATAGACGAGTTCAAACCCGACGTGCTCTTCTACGTGGCCGGCGTGGACCCGCTGGAGGGCGACGCGCTCGGGCACGCGAAACTCTCGATTCGCGGGCTGGTGGAGCGAGACCTGTTTGTCATCGGGGAGTCGCGAAAGCGGAACATCCCGACGGTCGTCACTCTCGGCGGCGGGTATCACCCGCGAGGCTGGCAGGCGACGTATCGGGCGATTGCGGCCATCGTGACGGGAAATGATCCCGGCGAGCCGGGCACGAAATAGGCCGATCCGTCTCAGAACGGCTGCGATGCCGCCTTTCCCGCCCCGCCCCGCTTCCCCCAGAACTCGAAAACATCACCCCACCATTCCGACGACTGCCCAGCCACGTCGTTGTGCCCCGCGCCGGGGATCACCTCGATCTTCTTGGGGCCGGCGTAGCCGTCCGCCAATCGTCTGCCCGAGGCCGGCGGGATGATCTCGTCGGCGCCCGCGATCACGAACTTGATCGGGCCGTGGTAGGACTCCAGGCATTGGGCCGGTTTGAACCGGTCGAACAGCAGCAGATACGTCGGCAGCCACGGCAGCCGGCGCTGGGCCACCGAGGCTAGATTGTCGAACGGCGCCACCAGCGCCATGCCCGCAACGTCGCCCGGATGGGCCTTGGCGATCTCGCAGGCCACCCCCGCGCCGATCGATTCGCTCACCACGTACCGCGGCAGGCCCCGCGGCAGCAACTCGAACGCCTCGTTCCCCGCAGCCACGATGCTCGCCCGGCTGGGTGAGCCGCCGCGAACGCCGTAGCCGGGATACTCCAGCACATACACGTCCACCGTCGCCGCCGAATGGATCGGCTGGGCCAGGTAGACACGATCCAGCGCGCACCCCGCGTTGCCGTGAACGATCAGCACGCTCCCCCGCGACCGGCCGACGGCCGGCAGTTTCCAGCCGATCGTCTGGCCAGAACCGTTCTGCCAGGCTTCAAAGCCGCCAGCGGCAGCGAGTTCCGCAGCCGACTGCGAACTGATCTTTTGCGGAAAGTACAGTGCGTGCCGCTGAAACACCGTCACAACGAGGACTACGACGGCGTAGAGGATGGCCAACCGACGCAGTTGCCAGAGCACTCGCCGTTGTCGGCTCATCGGTGGTTTCGTTGGCGTGGTCATGACTGCGAGCCCCTTTCGGCTGACGTGGCGACCGGCGTCTGCCACGTCCGGCAGAGTAGACCACTCGGCCGTCGGCGTCAATCTCGCAAGTCGAGGCGCCGGATGTCCTCTTTGTTGTGGGACGTGCGAACAGGCACTAAATGCTTGCGGCAACGTTTGTTGCGACGCTTTGCACCCATTCCGAATTCCGAATTCCCCATTCCGAATTTCTTAACTTCCCCTTGACTTCCAGCCGATGTTAGCTAATACTAGCATTGGAAGAAGGAGACTCCCCGATGCCACGGCAGCGAATGAAAGCAGCGGACCGAAAGCACCAGATCCTGCGCGTCGCCCAGCGGCTGTTCGCCGGCCGGGGCTACAGCATGACCACCACCGCCGCCATCGCCGCGGGCGCCGGCGTCACCGAGCCCATCCTGTATCGCCACTTCGCCAGCAAGAAAGTCCTCTTCCTCGAACTTCTCGACGCCATCTCCGACCAGATGATCGCTCAACTGAAGGCCCTGGCCGGCCAGAAGGCGGACCCGGTCGAACAGATCAAGCTCATCATCACCTCCTATCCCCAGGTGTCCGAGAAGTTCAACGAGCCGTTCGCCATGATCGACCGGGCCCTGGCCGCCATGGGCGGCCCGCGGTCCAAGGCCAATCGCCAACTGCCCGACGTCCGGCCGCTGCTGGCCCACCACTACCAGGCCTACGAGACGCTCATGGCCGACATCGTTCATCGCGGCCAGAAGCAGGGCCAGTTGCGGATGGACATCGACGCCCGCGTGGCCGCCTGGTTCCTGATCCACGCGGCCCTGGGGTGGCGGCTGAGCCACAACCTGGCGCCCGAGGTGTTTGCCCGACGGTATTTCGTGCCGCAGTCGGCGCAGTTGCTGCTAGACGGGCTGATGAAGAGATAACGCCCCACCCCGCGCGTGCGGGGTTTTCTTTCGTGGAGCATGTTAGTGTTTACTAAGCTCGCATGCCGGAAAGGAGGTGTCTCATCCGCACACGAGCCACGAACGCGGTGTCTTTTTCTTTTTGCCCGCTGTGTTAGCGTCTACTAACACCTACACCAGGAGATACCCATGAACGCTCCGCTGCAACCCATTCGGCCCTTCCCCCGGCGACTCGCCGCCGCCTTCGCCGCGGCCGTCGTCGCGGCCATCCTGGCCCTGCCCTCCCCGGCCCACGCGGCCGGGCTGCTCATCCCGGTCGGCGGCACGGATTCGATGGCCATCAAGAACCAGAAGGTATCGGTCCACATCAACAACGGCATCGCCGTGACCACCGTCGACCAGGTATTCGGCAACAAGATGAACTTTCCGCAGGAGGCCGTCTACCGATTCCCCGTGCCGGAGAACGGCTCGGTGTCCAATTTCTCGCTCTGGATCAACGGCAAGGAGGTCGTCGGCGAGGTGCTCGAAAGCAAGAAGGCCCGCCAAATCTATGACGAAATCACCGCCACCCGCCGCGACCCAGGCCTGCTCGAACAGACCAACTACAAGTGGTTCGAGATGCGGGTCTCACCGGTGCCCGCCAACGGCGAGCAGCACATTCAGTTGTCCTACTACCAGCCCGCCGACTACGACGCCGGCTACCTCGTCTACACCTATCCGCTGGAGACAACCGGCGTGACCAAGGCCGAGCTCGAGGGCGAGTTCTCGGTGCTGGTCGACGTGGTCAGCCAGATCCCGATGAAGCGGGTCTACTCCCCGTCGCACGAGAAGGAGACGCTCGTGCGGCAGGCCACGCCCCAGCGCTATCGCGCCGGCGTGGAGATCGCCAAGGGCCGGCTGGACCGCGATTTCGTCCTGGCCTGCCAGCTCGAACGCGAGAAGACCGGCATCGACCTGCTGGCCAGCCGGCGAAACGGCAAGCAGGGATACTTCATGCTCACCGTTACGCCGTCAGCCGACCTGGACAAACTGGCCGAGCCGATCAACTACATCTTCGTGCTGGACGTGTCCGGCTCGATGGGC
>JAQTVL010000490.1 GCA_028706835.1 Phycisphaerae bacterium
GGCCGCCATTCTCCTCACCGCCATCAAGATCGTCGTCGGCATCCTGACGGGCAGCTTGGGCATTCTCGCCGAGGCCGCCCATTCCGGCCTCGACCTCGTCGCCGCCGTGATCACGTTCCTGGCCGTGCGCTTCGCCGACCGCCCCGCCGACGAGCAGCACGCCTACGGCCACGGCAAGATCGAGAACTTCTCCGCGCTCGTCGAGACGCTGCTCCTGCTGGGCACCTGCGCCTGGATCATCATGGAATCGGTCGAGCGGCTGTGGTTCAAGAAGGTCCACGTCGAAGCCACCGCCTGGGCGTTCGCCGTCATGACCGTCTCCATCGTCGTCGACTGGTCGCGGTCGCGAATGCTCTACCGAGCCGCCCGCAAGCATCGCAGCCAGGCCCTCGAAGCCGACGCCCTGCACTTCGCCACCGATATCTGGAGTTCGCTGGTCGTCCTGGGCGGGCTGGCGTGCGTCGTGGCGTCCGACGTCTGGCCGAGGGTCGAGTGGCTGGGCAATGCCGACGCGGTCGCCGCCCTCGGCGTCGCGATCATCGTCATCGTCATCAGCTATCGCCTGGGCCGCCGCACCGTCGAGGCCCTCCTCGACGCCCACCTGCCCGACGAGGAGGCCTGGATCAAGCAACTGCTCTCCACCTTCGTGCCCGCCATCCACGGCTTCCACCGGATGCGAAGCCGGAAGTCCGGCGCCAGCCGGTTCTTCGACTTCCACATCTTCGTGAACAGCCGGATGACCGTCGCCGACTCGCATCGCCTGGCCCACCAGATCGCCGAGCGGATTCAGCAGCACTTTGAGGGCTCCAACGTCACCGTCCACGTCGAGCCGTGTTCCGAGGAGTGCGTAAGTTGCGCGCGAACCGGGTGCCTGCTGTCCGACGAGCAGCGAAACAAGTTCCGCGAGTTAAACCAGCCGGTCGAGCACGGGTGACGCGGGTTCAACCCGGGGCGAAAGTTGGATTTCAAAGTTGGATTTCAGCCCATACCCCCCTTTTGAAATTCAACATTTTGCGACATTTGCGGCATTTACGAAACATACGATTGCCTGCCGACTTGTCACGCCGTAGGTGCCACGGGTGGAACGCCGTTCGGCCGTGTTGGACGGCGGGCCAGCCATGCTCGCGCAAGCAAGACATGCCTGCGATCCCGGCAAGCCGGGGCCGTCGCAGGCACCCAATCCATCAATGGATGGCTCTGGCAGGCAATAGACACCGCACCGCCTCACGCCGCCGCCCGCGCCCGGCGGACCCGGACGATCCGCCGAACGATCGCCGCCGCCAGCAGAAGCACCAGCGCCGCCACCACCACCGCCAACCCCACGCCCATCCGAATCACGCCGTCCTGCACGACCCACACAACCACCTGGGGCTGGTCGGCTGGGCGAGCGAACGTCATCTCGACTTCGCCCGCCGGCAGATTCACCGGCAGCGAGAACGTGCTGGCGGTTGCCACCTGGCCGGCCTGCCTTTCAGCTTCAGCATGGTCAACGTCGCGCTGCCGACCGGTCGCGACGCTGAATTCCATCTTGTCGCCCCCGAAGTCGTCACTAGCTCGAAGCCCTCGCGAGTATCTTTCTCTGCCCGAAGTTCGCAACTCACCGTTGCCCACCCGAGCATCCGTCGAGGAGATCGTACCCGACCCGTTGAGGGTCCACCCATTCGCGCCCGTGCCGATGCCGCCGCCGGCCCCACCGCCAGCCGGACGGGATGCCTCCCCGTTGAGGTTGGTCATGTGCCCACTGAAGCCTGTGCCGCCGACCACCGTTACGTCCGGGACCGACAGCGAGTTCGGGTTCAACGCTATCGAAGCGTTACCTTGCTTCTCAAAATTCGCGCGATCGCCCCATGAGTCGCCGTTCAGGTCCGCGCCGTTGATCCCCACCGTTCCGCTGTTCACCACCACGCCACCGGAGTAGGTGTTACCGCCGCTCAGTGTCTGCCCCCCCCTGCCCGACTTCGACTGGTAGTACCGCGCCGCTGAATTGTCCTTGTAGTAATCCAACTTCGACTGCAACTGCGTCTGGTATTGCTGGTCGTTCGACCTCTGGAGGTCCTCCAGCATCTTGCCGGCCTTCTCCGCCTGCGCCTGCGTGTCGTCGGCCAGGTTGAACGCCGATCCCTTGCCGCCCTGGGACCTCTGTCCTTGCTGCTGCATCTGCTTTTGGCCGGTCTTGCTCTTCGTCAGTTCCCGCTGCCAGTTGAATTCCTGCTGCTCGCCCGCCGCCTGCACGAACTGCGGAATGTCATTGAGCGCCTTGTTCCGCTCGTTCTCGACCACCACCGCCCCGCCCCCGTTCGCGTTCACGTAACCGGCGAACGTGTTCGACAGCGTCTCGCGCAGCTCGCGGTCGCGGGCGAACTGCTGGTCCTTCGCGTCCTTCAGGCTCTTGTCCAGCTTGTCGACGGTGGACCGCAACAGCAACCGTTCGCCCTCGCGCATGCTGCTGCCGTTCTGGTCGATGTATTGCCGCGCAGCCGTCAGTTGGGTCCCCACCTGCTCGTTGAACGCCGCCCACTGCCCGGAGTAACCCGTCCGCGCCGCCTGCACCGCGTTCAGTTCGCCCATGTCCTGGCCCATGCGCAGGGACTGGTCCACGCGGGCCGCCACCTGCTGCACCAGCGCCGCCGCAGCGCCCGCCTGCTGCGACATGTTCCCGCCCGCCGCCCGATAGTAGTAGCCCTTCGGCAGCCGCAGCGTCCAGATCGTCCGAGTCACCGGAATCTTGACGATCGCGATAGCCGGCGGCGCCAGCCTCGTCACCCGCCCCAGCGGCCCCGTGCCCTGCCCCGCCAGGTACAAGCGCACGTCGTACGGCAGCGCGTTGCCGCCGCCCTTGATCAGCGGAATAAGCACCTCGCCCGGCGTGGCCGCGTCCACCGCCGGCCGGACCTCCGCCCCCGCGACCGACGCGCTCCACAGCTTCAATTCCCCCGGCATCGTGATCCGCAGGAACTGCTCGCTGCGGTTCTGGATCGCCAGCCGCACCTCGTAGCGGCACTGGCCCGCCGCGTCGATCGCCGTCGTGATCTCCATCAGGTCGATAATCGCCGGCACGCGAACCGCCGGCGGCGCCGCGGTCAGCTTCATCGTCAGCGACCAGTCGGGCTTGTACGATTCCATGACGAACTGGAGCGACCGGCGAATCTGCTCGTTCAGCAGTTTCGCCTGCTCCGACGGCGCCATGTCGGCCAGGTCTGTCCGCGACGCGACGGCCAGCTCGTGCCGCGACTGGTTCTGCACCGCCACGATCGACCGCACGCCCTCCGGGGCGTCGGGCATGATCCGCGGCACCGCCAGCGACGCCGTCGCCGGGTCCACCGGCAGCACGAAGTTCACCGTCAGGTCCAGCGTGCCGGTCAGCTCCGTCAGCAGCGCCACCGTGAACCGCGTCACGCCCTTGCCCGCCTCCGCCTGCGACACGCTCCGCAACGCCGACGACGTGATCGCCACCATCGGCGCGTATTCCGTCGGCATCGTGAAGCTCACCCGGTCCACCGGCGAGCCCTCGATCATGTAGCTCAGCCGATACGCGCACCACGCCGCCGTCGGCTGCACCGTCAGCCCGCCGAGCACCTGCCCCCGCATCTTCGTGGGCCTCGGCCGGATCGCCAGTTGCAGCGACGGCACGTTGCGGGAGTGCTCGTAGGCCAACTGCACCAGCGCGGTCTGGTAATTGCCCAGCCACGAATCCAGCGCCCGCGGCTCGATGCCCTTCAGGTTCTCGCTGGCCAGCGTCTGGGCGTCCAGCGCGGGCGGCACCTGCACCGCCAGCCGACCGGTCCAGTCCGCCAGCGCCTTGCCCGCCGCATCCACCGGCGTGAGCATCGGCACATCGAACGGGTCCAGCTTGCTCCCCGCCCGCACCAGCACCATCGCCAGGCTCGTCTCCTTCACCCCGGACATCAGGGCGACGTG
>JAQTVL010000491.1 GCA_028706835.1 Phycisphaerae bacterium
ATCCTCCACGACGGCGGGCTCACGGCCGGGCTGGACTGGCTGGCACGCTGGATGGCCGACAAGCACGGGCTGTTGGTCCAGCTTGCGATGGAGGAGCCGGACGCCCCGGTCGTCGAAGACGTGAAGGTGCTGCTGTTCGAGTCGGTGCGCGAACTCCTGTTCAACGTGGTCAAGCACGCCAAGGCCAGGTCGGCCAGCGTGAACCTGCGCTGCCTCAAGGGTGGCGAACTCCAGGTGATCGTCGCCGACCAGGGCGTCGGCTTCGACGTGTCGGAACTGGACAAGCGAACGCACGGCGCCGGCTTCGGGCTGTTCAGCATCCGCGAGCGGCTGGGGCTGATCGGCGGTCGGATGGATATCGCCGCCACAGCCGGGCAGGGCAGCCGATTCACGCTGACCGTGCCGACGGCCGGATTGGCGCCGGCCCCGGCGCCGGCCGCGGTGGCCCCATCGGCGGCTGCCGCACCGGTGCTCCCGTTGCCGCCGCCGGCGGGCGGGTCGCGCATCCGCATCCTGCTGGCCGACGATCATGCGATTGTCCGGCAGGGGCTGGCCAGGCTGATCGCGCAGGAGGCCGACATGGAGGTTGTCGGCGAGGCCGTCGATGGCCTTGCCGTGGTCGAGTTGGCCGGACGCCTGGCGCCGGATGTCGTGCTGATGGACATGAACATGCCGCACCGCAACGGCGTCGAAGCGACCCGGGCGATCCACAACGACTATCCGGACATTCGGATCATCGGGCTGTCGATGTATGAGGAAGCCGACCGCGCGGAGGCCATGCGCGACGCCGGCGCGGTGCAATACCTGAGCAAGAGCGGCCCGGCTGCGGAATTGCTGTCGGCCATCCGGGCGAGCATGGTGTTGGCACCGGAGCCGGCTGTTTCGTCGAAGCGGCCGAAGCGCAAACGCCCCCGCCACGCCTGACGCTATCGCCCGATCAGCGGCACCCAGTCGCGGAAGAGGAAGTCGATTCGGGCGATCAGCAGCGTCAGCCGGGCCATCACGGTGTAGCCGAACGACGCCCCGAACGCGACCATCAGGAACCAGATGCCCACCCTGGACACCGCCCCGACCACCCGCTTGTGCTCGATCGAGAAGAAGAAATACACCAGCGTCGACATCACGCCGACGAGCACGAGAATCTGGTTCCACTGAATAGCGAAGTCGCCGACCTTTCCCGGATCGCTGGTCGGGTTGTGGAACAGGTCCACCATGGTGTACCTAAGCTGCATGAGCAGGTAGGCGGATATCGTCGTCGGAATCGCCAACCCCACTCCGAACCCGATCAGCAGCGCAAACGGCAGCCGGCTGATCCAGGAGAACTTACGCGACAGCCGGGCGTAAATCATCAGCCCGAGAATCCCCGGCAGGATGATCGACCAGATGCCGAGCTGCTGCTTGGGCGCGGCCGTGCCGAACCAGTGGGCGATACGACGCAACAGGCCGAGGTGCGTGTCCCACGAACCCGTCTTGAACGCCGCCAGTATCTCGGTCACCCATATCTGGTACCAGCCGATCACCAGGCCGTAGCCGACCGTGACGCCGACGAAGATGTGCTCCGCCATCTTGAACAGTGCATTGTCGCTGTAAAGCTGGCTGAACAGCGCGACCGTCATCGCGGCGGCGACCATGATGCCGAAGTGGTTCCAGTCCCATCGCCCCACCCACGGCATCCACCGCGAAAGGACGAGGAGCACGTTGACGGCCGCCATCGCGCCGAAGAACAGCCCGATCAGCCAGAGGTCCTGCTTCTTCATGACACGCCCTTATCCGTTTTCGCCTTCGCCTTCTTCGCCCGGGCCCGCTCCCACAGATAGCATGCGTTCCCGACCAGCATCGCCGCGATCAGCGCCAGGTGCGTCAGAGACTGCGGCGTCATCCACCGCACCGCCTGGCCATCGGTTTGCGCCTTGACCAGCTCGCGGGGGAACTGGCTCTCGATGTACAGACGGCGGAGCACCGCTGTCCGCTTGTCGGCCGGCACCTTCTCGTCCAGCACCTTCCTGAGGGCGGAACCAAGGTCCAGCTTGGCTAACTGCTCCGGCGTGATCGCGTCCGATTGAATGACGGCGTTGAGCGCGTCCGCCAACGCCTGCTTGTCGGTGTCTTCAAGCTGGTCGAATCCGGCGTCGGCCGTCTTCTTGATTGCCTCTTGGGATGGGCTCAGGCGGGTCGTCGGCTGGGTGGCGGCCGGCTGGCTTGCAGCCTGCGGCGAGTTCTTGCCCATCGCCGCCCAAATCCGTGTAGCCAGCGGACTGCGATCTTTCTCGATCAGCTCGCGGCAGAACCGGGCGGCGTGCTGGGGTACGATATCGGAGGCCGAGAACCGCCGCAGCAGGTAGATGCCCTCGTCCTTGACCATCTGTTCGTACTGGGCCGAGCCGACCAGTCCGCCGAGCATCCCCTCGACCTGCTTGCTGGCGACGAAATTGTAGAGGTCGGGCGCCGTCACGCCGGTGACGACCAGCCCCACGCGGCTGTCGTACATCCCGTTTGCGTAATTGATCCACGTCATGGGCAGCCCCAGGTTGGCCGCGAAGTCCACGATGTAGTCGATGTCCTTCAGCGTGAGGACGTCCTTGCTGACGGGCATCTCGGTGACGGGCACCCCGCGCATGTCGGTCGGATAGGCGCTGGCGAAGTTCTGGCCCATATTGACGATCAGCATGTACGTGGAAACCGGCTTCCACCCGAGGTACGCGTAGTCCACGCCCTCGACCGCGCCGAACTCCTGGGCGCACTCCGACAGGATTTGCTGGTGGAGTCCGATCCCGGAAAGGGCGGCGGTGACGATAAGCACTCGCCCCTTGCGGGCGAAGATGTGCCGCAGCATCGCCCTCGCCGCCGGCTCCAGTTCCGGTGCCGACTGCGGGTCGAAGTCCCATGACATCAGCACGACGCCGTGCTTGTCCGTCGACGCCTTGACGGCGGCGTAGGCGGCCTCGACGTGCTTGGTCGGGCGGATCGTCAGCGAGAACGGAACGAGCAATGACCCGAGAATAATCAGGAACACGAAGACGAAGATGATCCGCCGATCTATCGTGAAGATCGAATCCAGGGAGCGGCTCATTTGTCACCTCCCAGATACGATCGCTCGATTCCGAACATCACCCGTAGCGACGTGCCCACCGACCCGAGGCATATCCCGAACAGGATCGCCCGTTTCACCGCCATGTTTGGATATTCCAGCAGCCAACCCGAAAACGTGGGTATCCAATTGGCGATCACCGCGGCCAGGGGCACCTGGCCGATCATCACGATCAGCGCCGCCACAAGCAGCACCGCCGCCTCCGGGGTCTTGGCCCGGAAGGTGCGGTACGCGGCGGAGCAGATGAAGAACCCAAGCGTGGCAAAGACCGTGGCCCCCGCCGGTTGCGCGACCCACTGGTAGAGCCACGCCGTTCCGTCGGGCGCGGGCGTCTGGGGCCGCGTCGGGCCCTGCAACCCGGTCAGCGGCTGCTCGACTTGCTTCCCGGCGACATCGACCCAGAGCGGCCGGCCGTTCGGGCCCGTCGCTTGTTTCCCATTGACCATGATCGGCGCGAGTCCCTCGTGGGGCCAGTCGCCGTAGTCGTTAAGAATCCCGAAGACGACGATCAGCACGAAGAAGACGAAGAGCAGGGCGCTGTAGCCCCAACCCGGCTGCTGGCGGCGGATGCGGACGTAGTGCAGCCTCAGGATGCTGTAGGTCCCGAGGAACATGGTCACGCCGCCGATGACCTTGCCCCAGACGGTCCACTCGCTCATGAAGTTCATCGAATAGCGGTGGGAGCTGAAAAACGACAGGATGCCCACCACCGCCATCAGAAACGCCGCTATCACGGGCAGAGTTATTTTGATGAATCGCATCGTTCGCCCTCTAGCTCATCGGCCACAGAAGCTGGAGCACGCGCCTGAGCCAGTCCCAGTTCATGGC
>JAQTVL010000492.1 GCA_028706835.1 Phycisphaerae bacterium
CGCAACCAACTGAGCGTTTCCCCATATCCTGCAAGAGTCTGGCCGCTTTTGCCACATGGTATCTACGGGACTGGGCGAAATGGGGGCGATCGCATCCCCAGCGATAGATCGCTGGGCTATTACCAGATGTCCCTACGGGACAGAGGATGGGCGAACCTTGACTGCAAGAACGGTCATGCACCCGTCGCGGGGTGGTGCGCTTGCCGCGTTCTCAGAATGAGTACGGTTGTTCTCAAACTGAGAACGTCCGCTTGTTACCCATCTGTTACAATCCCCCGGAACTTTCCCGAAACCCCCGCGTCTAACCCGGTGTGAACAGAGGTCGCTTTCCTTCCCTTCTCGGAGGACACGCCATGTCGCGTCGATTCATGTCACTGCTCGCGGCGGCTGTTGCGCTGATGACTTCGTCGCTCGTGCTGGCGGACGGCCTGATTGTGCCTGTCCGGCACGATCTTCGCGTCAGCGGGTCCTGGGCGGTCAAGTATCACCACGTCAACATCAAGGTCCGCGACCAGTTGGCCGACGTCTCGATTGACCAGGCGTTCGTCAATACCGGCAGCACGGTGATGGAGGTCGAGTACCTCTTCCCGCTGCCCCCCCAGGCGGCCATCGATTCGCTCACGCTGGTGGTCGACGGCAAGGAGTTCGCCGGAAAGATATTGCCGAAGGACGAGGCCCGGCGGGTCTATGAGTCGATCGTGCGGTCCAAGAAGGACCCCGCGCTGCTGGAGTACGTGGAGTATGGCCTGTACAAGACCTCGGCCTTCCCGCTCCAGCCCGGCCATGACGCCAAGGTGCTCGTTCACTACACCGACGTGTGCAAGAAGGACCACGACCTGGTCGAGGTGTTCTACCCGCTGAACACCGAGAAGTTCTCGGCCAAGCCGGTCGAGGACGTGAAAGTGACCGTCGATATCCAGGCCAAGGGCTCGATCTCGTCGGTCTATTCGCCGACGCACGACCTGGACGTGAAGCGGCCGAGCTCCGACCACGTCACCGCGACCTGGACGGTGAAGAACCAGAGCCCGAATACGGACTTCCGCGTGCTGTATCAGCCGACGGGCGAGCCGGTGGGCGCGACGGTGCTGAGCTACCGGCCTCGGGACAACGAGGACGGATATTTCCTGATGATGGTCAGCCCGACGCCGCAGAAGGGCGAGGCCAAGGTCACGCCGAAGGACCTGGTGGTGGTGCTGGACCGGTCCGGGAGCATGTCGGGCGAGAAGTTCGACCAGGCGAAGGCGTCGCTGGTCTACATCCTGAAGAACCTCAACGGCGGCGACCGCTTCAACGTGATCGCGTTCTCCGATTCGATCGATCCGTTCTTTGACGCACTTGTCGAGAACAACAAGGAGAACCTCGACAAGACGCTCAAGATGCTCGACAAGGTCGCCGCCCGCGGCGGGACCAACATTCACGACTCGCTGGCGACCGCGCTCAAGATGGTCGAGGGCAAGAGCGAGGGCGGGCGATACATCATCTTCCTGACCGACGGCCGGCCGACCATCGGCACCACGGATGAGAATGCCATCCTGCGTGACACGACCAAGTCCAACGACAACAAGGCCCGCATCTTTACGATGGGCATCGGTTACGACGTGAACGTCCGGCTGCTGGATCGCCTCGTCGGCGACAATCGCGGCGTGAGCGATTACATCAAGGAGAAGGAGCCGCTTGAGGGCAAGATTTCCAACCTCTACGCGAAGGTGAAGAATCCGGTGATGACCGACTTGGCGGTGAAACTGGCCGGCACTCGGACGACCATGACCTATCCGCAGGTCCTGCCCGACCTGTTCGACGGTGGGCAGATCGTGATGGTCGGCCGATACGACAAGCCCGGCAAGGCCGACGTGGTGGTGACGGGCAGTTACCTCGGCAAGCAGCAGTCGTTCGAGTATTCCGCGGACCTGGCCGCCAAGAGCGACCGGTTCAGCTACGCGTTCGTCGAGCAGGTGTGGGCGGTCCGCCGGGTCGGCTACCTGCTGGACCAGATTCAACTGCACGGGCAGTCGACGGAGGTGGTCGACGAACTGGTCAAGCTGAGCAAGCAGTACGGGATCATCACGCCGTACACGAGCTTCCTGGCTGACGAGCGGACGAACCTGGCCAGCGCGGAAACCCTGCGAACCGAGGGCAGGATCATGGCCAAGGGCATGGCGGACAGCATCACCGGCGGGGCGGGCCAGATGCACGCAAGCAATCGCGGCGAGATGAACCAGGCGGTGCGCCCGTCGGCCCCCGGCGCCGCCCAGCAGTGGGGCCAGAGCGACGTAGCTTCCTACGAGAAGGGCGACAAGAAGCAGTTGGCCAGCGTGCAGAGCATTGGCAACCGGGCATTCTACCGCCGCGACAACCAGTGGGTCGATTCGCGGGTGACCGACAAGGACCTGGCGAAGGTGAACAGGGATGCCCAGTCGATCAAGCAGTTCAGCGATGAGTACTTCGCGCTGGTCAAGGCGAACAACTCCGAGGAGAACCAGATCCTGTCCTCGCAGCGCAAGGGCGAGGAACTGGTGGTGGCGCTGCGGAACCAGGTGTACCGAATCCTGCCGGCGGAGAATTGAGAGTTACGATTGGGATTTCGGATTGAACACAGACGGGTCGCGCGGCTCACCGCGCGACCCGTCTCTTTGTCCTTCTTTCATCTCTGCGTTTCGGCGTCCCCGCGTCGTCTTTTCATCTTCCCGCCCCCTGTGTCGTCGGCGTGCCGATTCTGAACGCCGCACGCTGCGAATAGACCAGGTTGCTGGTCGCCCCCGGGTTCATGCCGCGGTACGGGAAATCCTGGAAGTCGGCGATGGCCCGCGCCTCGTAACTGCCCGGCGGCAGCTTCCAGGTCCACGTCGTGCCGGTCGACGAGGTGACCGTCAGCCCGGAATCCGCCCATTCGCCCGTCACCGACGCGGTTCGCGACCCACCGGGCCGCAACTGAGAATTCCCGCCCCAGAATCCCATGTTCGGTTTGGTCGACGCCTTCGTCTGCGGCTCAATCTTCTGGCCCTTGGCGTTGAAGATCTCCAATGGGACAGCGGTGTGCATGCCCCACATCGGCGGCTGCACCTGATTGGCCCCCGCATTCTCGAACAGGCCGAGGAGCTTGATCGTGCCTTTCTGGGGCCAGTCGTTCGGCTCGATCCGCAGGTTCACGCGGATGCTGTTGACGGCCTCGCCCCAGAGGGCTTCCGGTTTGAACGACAGCGGCACGACGTCAAGGGCGATGAAGATCGACCGCCCGTCCGGCATCGCATCGAGCTTCTGCACATCGCGCTGCCCGATCTTGTCGAGCATCATGAACGACTTCTTCTTCGTGCCTGCCAGGTCGATCATCAGCAGCTCGCTGGCGGCGTCACGCCGGGCGGCCACGGTCAGCGTCCACGGCGACAGCCGGGCGGTGTCCAGCTTGGTCGCCTGCCCGCCCACGGCCGTCCAGCCGCAAAGGTCGATCGCCACCGGCAGGCCCAGGTCGGTCACCTCCTTGACGATCCAGTCCTCCGAGGGCACTCCGGCGACGAGCGGCTTGGCGGTCGCGCAGACGAGCTTGGCGACCAATTTGCCCGGCCCGTCCGGCTGCGACGCCGGGTCGGCGGCGAAGGTGGCGGCGGCGAACGAAAGCGCGATCGCGAAGCTCGCGACGCGGAACGATGCGGCAATCCCCATGATCACTCCTCCACGCGAAAACGCCGTTGGGCAATTCGGACCCTGCGAAGCACCCGGCACAAGGTTCTAAACCCCGAATCGCCGCCGGAGCATCGGGGCGCATTATAACGTCGCCCTTCGTATAATGTCCCCCATGTCGCGTCCTGACACAAACTGCATCGAGCTGGCGGGTTGCAGACCCGCCGCGGTAAGCGCCGGAGCGCCGCGTAGCAGGCCCCGGGCATCGAGGGAGACCTCGCTGTCTGAGCGGGGCGTCG
>JAQTVL010000493.1 GCA_028706835.1 Phycisphaerae bacterium
CGGGCGAATTATGCGGCCGCCCGGGCGATGCTTACAGAGCTGGCGCCGTGGATGAAGACCATGGACGCGCTGACGGAGGTCGAGTTCGCGCGGCAGGGCCTTGTCGATATGCCGATCCCGAGCATCCGCACGACGATGCAGTTCGTTCGCGACGGCATTCCGTGCTGGACATACTTCTGCTGCGGCCCGCGGGGGCGGTTCCTCCAGCGGCTGATGGATACGCCGCTGGCGAAGATTCGCGCGTCGGGCTGGTTGTTCTACCACACCGGCGTGCGCGGGTTCCTGCACTGGGGCTACAACTACTGGCACAAACGCCAGAGCCGCGAGCTGATCGACCCGTTCGCCGTGAGCGACGGCGGGGCCGCGCCCGGGTGGGCCTACGGCGACACGTTCGTGGTGTATCCGGGTCCGGACGGGCCGATCGATTCGGTCCGGTGGGAGGCATTCGCCGATTCGCTGAACGATTACGCGCTGCTCCAGTCGCTGGGCGTGGATCGCGACGCGAGCGTCCTGCGGGCCTTCCGCGACTACGACGACTTCTCGTTCTCGCCGAAACTGTTCCTCGATCTGCGGCGGAAGCTGCTCACCTAGCGCCCCCGCCGCGCGAGCTTTTTCAACCACTCGTCGGCCTCGGCGTAGCGGGCGAAGTTCCGGTCGGCCTGCTTGAACGTCGGCGTGTGGACCCGCGCCCGGCCGTTGGACCATACCATGCCGTGCTGCTTGTGCAGCAACTCGTGATACAGCACGTAATCGACGACAAACTCGGGGACCTCGGCGTCGTCCAGCGTCGCGCTGATCATGACCGTGTCGCGGAGATGGTCGTAGTGGCCGAACTTTCGCCGAGTCAGCGTGCGGCTCCACGTGAGGCGTGGCCGCGGCATGCGGGCGCCGAAGTATTCGGCGTTCACGCGGTCGAACGCGGCCGCCAGGTCGCGGGCCCGGCCGGCGGGGCGTTCCACGATGCCGCCGAGCGATTCGATCTCCGCCTGAATTTGCTGGAACGACTCACCCGCCATCGCCCCGAGCACCGCCTGCCGGGCGCCGCGGGCCTTTCGCAACGCCATCTGGGCCAGCCTGGCGAACAGGCCGTCGTCGAAGCAGATCATGCCGGCGGGCAGGCAGACGCGCGTGCCGGCCGGCTGGCCGCGGAGGCTGAAGATGCCGCGGGTCAGCGCGAACTCGACGATCGCTGGCGGGCGAAAGCGGCGCAGGCCGGTCATCGCGGCCTCGAACGCCAGCCTGGCCCGGGCGATCGCCTCCACCAGCCGATCGAATCGCTCGCGCCGGGCGAAGTATGCCAGCCAGCCGCGCATGGCGCGGGTCGGCGCGGTGAATTCCGCCGGCGCCGTTGTGGCGAACAGGCGATCGAGGTCGGCGGCTGCCCGAGCGATGGAGGCAAATATCGGCTCCACGCTGGCGCCCGGCTGGGCCAGGCTGCCAGTCACGCGAGCGAACAGCGTCTTCAATCCGCGAATGTACTGCATTGCGTCCTCACGGCGCGAGGCGACGGTATCCACACAAGTCCAACTCCTCGACGGCGGCGCCTCTTCCCGCGGCCTCTTCGCTGTTTGTGGAGTGCGGTGTCGAGTCCGCCGTTCGCGAGCGCAGCGAGTCGAACGGCGGGCGAGGCACCGCTTTGCTTGGTGCGAGAACTCCGCCGATCCGCGGGAACAGCGGTGCCTCGACCGCCTGCGGCGGCCTCGACACCGCACTCCACAAGAAGATATTCGCGTGCCCTGAGCGATGTTGACGGGCTCTTGCTGTCGAGTGCACTACCTTCCATCAATGTTTACCCGACGGGTTTGCGGAGAGGCCTATGACGCGAGGCGTGGCGGCCGCCTTGCGAATGTGGAGATTCTACGGCAAGGGCATCAGGCGGAAAAGCCAACATTAAAAGTTGAGCATTTCATCCGCGAATCGGCTAGATTATTTTTGTTCGCGAGATGGTGCTCACGGCCGACGAGTTGAAGAACCCGCCGTCGTTTTTTCAAGAAGAACATCGCCGCAGGGCGATAAAGGGCAAGCTGAGTTCATCTTTGCCTGACCCACGTGAAAGGCTGTCATGACTGGTCTACGCGGTATCCATATCTTTCCGGCGATCTGCCTGGCGGCGATCGTCCTTGCCGGCTGCGATACGCACAAGAAGGTTGGCCCCGACAAGCAGTCGGTCCAGCCGGCCAACACGCTCAGCGTCCAGGAGTTCGCGAAGTTCACCGGGTTGACGATTACGAAGTCGACGCCCATGTCGGCGGAGTTGACGAGCAACGGCGTGCGGGTGGTGGTGTATGTGGACCCGAACGGGTGGGTGGGCCTGAACGGGCGGCGGGTGGGGCCCATCGGCGGCGTGGTGAACTACTTGGGCATTCTTTACGTGCCGCTGGACACGGTGATACAGGTGCGGCAACTGCTGGCCATGGGCAGCGTGCCGGTCAATCCGCTGACGCCAATTCCGACCAACCCGAACGGCTCGCACAATCCGCCGCCCCCGGTCGGCCCGCCCTATCCGACGAACCCGATCAACCCGACAAACCCGCCGGTGCGGGTGTCCGGCCGGATTGTGATCGATCCCGGCCACGGCGGGAAGGACCCGGGCACGCATGGCGCGGGGCTGACCGAGAAATCGGTCAATCTGGCCGTCGCGCTGGGCGTCGCCGGGGACCTTCGCCTGCACGGCGTGGACGTGGTGATCACGCGGCGCGACGACACGTTCGTCGACCTGACCGACCGGATCGCCGTGGCCAACAACTGGAAGGCCGACGCCTTCGTGTGCATCCACACCGACTACAGCAAGAACGGCGCGGCCGTGGGGCATTCGATCCTGCTTCCGCGCGGGGACTCGGGGCGTGCGGCGCGGCTGGCGAACCTGATCTCGCGCAACCTTGCGTCCATCGGGTCGCCGTCGTATTCGATCCGCCGGGACGACCGGAACCTGTGCGTGCTGCGGAACGCCCGGGTGACGGCGGTGCTGGTGGAGATGGGTTTCCTGTCGCACCCCGCGGATGCGGCGAGGCTGGGGGATTCGGGGTTCCAGTCGAAGATCGCGACAGCGATCAGCGACGGGATTGTGCAGTATCTACAGGGGAAATAGACGCGAGGCGCTTGAGTTTCGGCGGCATTGCCAGCCCCGGAGGGGCGCGCTATTACAGGCCAGGGCGCAGCCCTTGTCGTTACCCATGTTTCGTGTTGTGCTGAAGCATTTGTCCCGTAGGGACATCTGGCAATAGCCCAGCGATTCATCGCTGGGGGAAACAGCAGTCATATGCAGGGAGTCCCGCAGGGACGATTGGCCCGCTTCTTTGGAAAGGGGAACAGCATGGCCCATTCGTATGTCAGCATCGTCATCCATTACGTGTTCAGCACGAAGAATCGCCGGCGATGGATACCGCTGGAGATCGAGGGCCGGCTTCGGCCGTATATCGGCGGGATCGCACGCAAGAACAGGTTCAAGACGCTTGCGGTTGGCGGGGATGACGATCATCAGCATGTCGTTGCGTCGCTGCCGTCGACGATGGCGATTGCCAAGGCGGCCCAACTGATCAAGGGCGGATCGTCGTTGTGGTTGAGCGACGCATTTGCCGAGTTGAAAGGGTTCGAGTGGCAGGAGGGGTACGGCGGGTTCAGCGTGAGCATCTCGCACGTGGATGAAACGATCGCCTACGTGCGCAATCAGCGTCAGCACCACGAGAAGCAGACGTTTGAAGAGGAATACACCGGGTTCCTCAAGAAGCACGGGATTGAATTTGATCCGCAGTATGTCTGGGGGTGAGCGGGCAATCGTCCCTGCTATGTGGTCCGCGGTCAAGCCCGAACGAGGCGACTAGGCCTGGCGGGGCCAGGTTCGCCTTGTCCATGAGGGGCAGCCGCCACCCGCTACGAGCGGGCCCAGTTGTCTTGCAGC
>JAQTVL010000494.1 GCA_028706835.1 Phycisphaerae bacterium
TCCCGTCTCCGACCACGTCGTCGATTACGCCGTGGAACTGACGCGGGCGTCCCGGCCGAAAGAGGGGAACAACGTCCCGAAGTTCATCGAGGAGTATCTGACGTGGGGCGCCGGGCCGCGGGCCGCCCAGTACCTGATCCTGGGCGCCAAGGCCCGCGCGGTGATCCGAGGCCGATACAACGTGTCGTGCGACGACGTTCGCGCGATCGCCCACCCGGTGCTGCGGCACCGCCTGTTCACCAACTTCAACGCCGACGCCGAGGGCCTCGACAGCGACGCCATCGTGAGCAAGCTGCTCCAGACCGTCCCCGAGCCCGGCGTGAAAGACTACGCCCCGCAGGCGGCCCCGACGCCGATCCCGTCGCAGCCGGCGTGAACGGCGAAGAGAGTCAACCGCCGATGAACGCCGACGAACGCCGATAACTAAATTCCAACACAGAGGGACAGAGATACAGAGGTACAGAGATTCTTCTTAAGAGAACAAATTCGTTTTCCTCCGTATCTCTGTTCCTCTGTATCTCTGCGTTTCAATTTCTTTCTTCGCCGTTATCGGCGTTCGTCGGCGTTCATCGGCGGTTTGTTCTCTTCTTTGGCGGTGGCGCGGGGTTCGGGGACGCGCTCCCCTTCGGGTCGCGGCTAAACGAAGCGTCGGCGGCGGGCTCGGCATCGCTGACGCCGGGGGCGTCGGTCATCACCGGGGCTTCTTTCAACTCGGCGATGCGATCGCGCAGCCTCGCGGCCTTCTCGAATTCCAGCTCCTCCGCCGCAGCCAGCATCTCGGCCTCTAGCAGCGCGATCAGTTCGCCGCGCTCGTATTCACGCTCGTCGGCGCTGATCGCTTCGCGGGCGATTCGCTCCGCCTCCAACTCGCGCTCCAGGCCGGTGCGGATGGCTTTCACGATTGTCTTGGGCGTGATGCCGTGCTCGGTGTTGTAGGCGATCTGGAGTTCGCGGCGGCGGTTGGTCTCGCTCATCGCACGCTGCATCGACGGCGTGATGGTGTCGGCGTAGAGAATCACCTCCGCGTTCACGTTGCGGGCGGTCCGGCCGATGGTCTGGATCAAGGAGGTCTCGCTCCGCAGGAAGCCCTCCTTGTCGGCGTCGAGAATGGCGACGAGCGACACTTCGGGCAGGTCGAGGCCCTCGCGCAGCAGGTTGATGCCGACCAGGGCGTCGAACGCGCCTCGGCGCAACTCGCGCAGGATTTCCACGCGCTCGAACGTCTCGATCTCGCTGTGCAGATACTTGGCCCGCAACCCCTCGTTCTCCATGTATTCCGACAGGTCCTCGGCCAGCCGCTTGGTCAGCGTGGTTACGAGCACGCGTTCGCCGGCCTTGGCCCGGTCGCGGACGCGGGATATAAGGTCGGCCACCTGGCCCCGGGCCGGGGCCACGGTGATCTTCGGGTCGATCAGCCCAGTCGGGCGGATGACCTGCTCGACGACCACGCCGGCGGTCTTCTCGAGTTCGATCGGGCCTGGCGTGGCAGAGACGAACATCGTCTGGTTCCACATCTGCTCGAACTCTTCGAACCGCAGGGGGCGGTTGTCCAGGGCGCTGGGCAGGCGGAAGCCGTGCTCGACGAGCACTTCCTTGCGCGACCGGTCGCCGCGCCACATGGCCTTAAGCTGCGGCAGCGTCACGTGCGACTCGTCGAGGATCAGCAGGTAGTCCTTGGGGAAGTAATCGATCAGCGTGTAGGGCTTGGAGCCTGGCGGCAGGCCGGCGAGGTGGCGGCTGTAGTTCTCGACGCCGGAGCAGTAGCCGACCTCCTGGATCATTTCGACATCGTACATGGTGCGTGCGAGCAGCCGCTGGGCTTCGAGCAGCTTGCCCTGGTGGCGCAGTTCGAGCACGCGGGCGTCGAGTTCCTCGCGGATGGACGCGATCGCGGCGGTGATGCGGTCCTCCGGAATCACGTAGTGCTTGGCTGGGAACACGAAAAGCTGCCGCGGTTGACTGAGCACGTCGTCGGTCAGCGGGTTGATCATCGACAGCCGCTCGATGAGGTCGCCGAAGAACTCGATGCGGTAGGCAAACTCCTCGTCAGCCGGGTGAAGTTCGACGATGTCGCCGCGGACGCGGAACGTGCCGCGTTTGAAGTCGATGTCGTTGCGGGCGTATTGGAGATCGATGAACCGCCGCAGCAATTCGTCGCGTTCCATCACGTCGCCGACGTGCAGGCCGATCACCATCTTCTTGTAGTCTTCCGGGCTGCCCAAGCCGAAGATGCACGACACCGACGCGACGATTACCACGTCCCGGCGGCTGGCCAGCGCCGACGTCGCGCTGAGTCGCAGGCGGTCGAGTTCATCGTTTCGCGAGGCGTCCTTCTCGATGTAGATGTCGCGCTGCGGGATGTAGGCCTCGGGCTGGTAGTAGTCGTAATAGCTGACGAAGTACTCGACCGCGTTCTCCGGCAGCAGTTCGCGGAACTCCTCGAACAACTGAGCGGCCAGCGTCTTGTTGTGGCTGATGATGAGCGTCGGCCGGTTCAGGTTGGCGATGACGTGGGCCATGGTGAACGTCTTGCCGGAGCCGGTGACGCCCATGAGGGTCTGGAATCTTTCGGGAGGTCGGCCGGGGCCGCCGCAAAGGGCGTCGGTCAACTGTGCGATGGCCCTCGGCTGGTCGCCGGCTGGGGCGAACTCGGAAACGATTTTGAAGCGATCCATGCGAAATTGATTTTCCCATTGCGTTCCAAGCCCTCGGATTATACTACATCCCCTCATGTCGTTGCCGCGAAACCTTGTTCGGATGCTCGAATCGCTCCGCCGCGCCTGGCCGGCCAATCGCACGGTCGGCGACCTGGCGGGCGAGTTGGACATTCAGCCGTGGCGGGCGGCGGAACTCGTCGGGCGCTGCGAGCACCTGGGCATTCCGCTGGAGCACGCGGGGGCCGCGTTGCGGCTGGAGCCAGCCAGCACGCCGCTGCTCGGCGAGCTGATCGAGTGGACGCTGGGCACGAATCGCATCGGGCGATCGGTCATCGTGTTCGCTGAGGCGGCCAGCACCAACGACGTCGCCTGGCAGGGCGCCCGGCGGCGCGAGAGCGACGGGCTGGTCGTGCTGGCGGAGACGCAGTCGGCAGGGCGGGGGCGGTTCGGGCGGACGTGGCTCGATCAGCGGGGCGCGAGCCTGCTGTTCAGCCTGCTGCTGCTCGACGTGCCGCAAGGGGAGGGGTTGGCCAACCGGCTGGTGATGTCGGCCAGCGTGGCGATCGCCGAGGCGATCGACGCGGCCGTCGGCGTGTCGCCGGTGGTTCGCTGGCCGAACGATCTGTATGTCCACGGGCGGAAGCTTGCGGGGATTCTGCTGGAATCACGGACGGGCAAAGAGGGTGTGGACATCGTTCTGGGCGTGGGGATCAACTGCAATCAGTCGGCCGAGCAGTTCCCGGCGGACATTGCGCGGACGGCGACGTCGCTGGCGGCGGAACTCGGCCAACCGGTCGACCGCACCGCGTTGATGCGTGAAATCCTTCGCCGGTTGGAGCGTTGGCTGGCGGACGGCGCGGAGTCCATCGGCGAGTTGCACGGGGCGTATCTGGCTCGGATGGACCACCAGGCGTCGCGGGTGCGGATTCATCACGGTGGGCGGACGGTCGACGCGACGGTTCGCGACGTGGACCCGATTTCGGGCCTGATCGTCGAACTGGCCACCGGCGGGGTGATGCACTTCGCGCCGTCGGAGGTGACGCTGGAGTGGCTGAGTTAGCCGCTGAGGCGCTGAGGACGCTGAGGAAGAAAAGGCCTCCCACAGATTTCGCAGATTACGCAGATTAGACGCCTCCCTCAGAACTCCATCCAGGGATCACATCGTCTATAAATCTTGTTTTAGTAATGCTTTATAGCGTTTTATTCTTGACTCTCTCCCCTCGTTGCCATAGACTCATG
>JAQTVL010000495.1 GCA_028706835.1 Phycisphaerae bacterium
AGCGGCAGCCTGTGGCTGAAGCACACCTGCCAGAACGGGCCGCTGAAGGACTTCGGCGTCGGCGCGGGGGTGTTCGCCTCCAGCGCCCGAGCCGGCGACAACAATAATACATTTGATCTGCCCGCCTACGCCCGCCTGGACGTTGGGGCCTGGTACACCCGCACGCTGCACTCCGGCCAGAAGGTCAAGTTGGAGGTCAACGTGCTTAACCTGCTCGACAAGACCTATTACGAATCCTCCTCCAGCGCCGGCAGCGTGCAGCCGGGCGCGCCCCTGACCCTCATGGTCACCTTGACCTTAACGTTCTGATGCGAAGGAAACCCATCATGGCTGACACGACGGAACTGAAGAAGGGCATCTGCGAGCGCTGGAGCGATCCGGACCGCGTGCAGGGCTGGGTGCAGTCGGGCCTCAACGCGGAGTTTCGCGATGCCGCCTGTCGCCGGGCGTGGATGGCGGCACTGCGCCAGGCGGTGGGCGATGCGCGCGTGCAGGAAGCCCTCGACATCGGCACGGGGCCCGGCACGATCGCACAGTTGTGGGCCGAGATCGGCTATGTCTCCACCGGGCTGGATTTCTCCGCCCCCATGCTGCGCGCCGGCCGCGCCGCGGCGGCCGAAAGGGGGCTGGCGGTCACGTTTGTCGAGGGCGACGCCGAGGCGCCGCCGTTCCCCGCGAGGCGGTTCGACCTCGTCTCCAGTCGGTTCGTGCTGTTCACCCTGCCGCATCCAGGTTACGCGGTGCGCCGGTGGATGCGATTGCTGCAACGCGGCGGGGTCATGGTGCTCATCGGACATGAGAATCCGAACGACCCGAAGGGACAGCACCATCCCCGAAGGTCCCATTCCAAGAGACACCCCGACAAGCGGCACGAGGAGGCACTGCGCCAACTGCCGTTTGTGCACCACACCGCCGGGGAACTGACCGTGGTGATGGAGGCGGCGGGCCTGCGCGACATCCGCCGCATCCCGATGGAGCAGGTGATTGCCGCCCGGGCCGCGCGCTTCAGGCGGAAACCGGCGACGGGGGCAATCCTGAACGCGCCCTATATCCTCGTTGGCCGCAAGTGATCTTCCGGAGCGGCCTCGGGGCGAAACGATGAACCGATCCGTCAAGATCGTGGCGGTCATAGCGGCTTGGGCCGCGGCCGGAACGGCTGCGCTCCTGGTCATCGCCACCGGCAGGGGGAACGGCATCGCCATCCGCACGGAGCGCTGCCCGACCGCCCCCGCGGCGAAGTCTGCGCCCTACGTCGTCACCATGTCCCCGATGGGCGCGGTGCGGTTCGACCATCCGCCTCGGCGCATCGTCACGATGGATGCCAACTACAACGACATGCTGGTTGCGCTGGGACAGGATGACAGACTCATTGCCACCGGCTACGCGAGCAATTTCTACGACGGATTCTATGCGCAGTTGCCGGGGGTGCGTGCGGCCATGGATCCACAGCGGCTGACGTACCTGGCCGGTGCGGGGGGAAGCCTGTTCGACAAGGAATTGCTCTACGCGCTGCACGCGGACATCCACCACATCGATCCGCTGCAACTGGCCGGGATGCGCGGCTGGACCCGCGCCGACGTGGACGAGATTGCCCGCAACGTCGGCCCCTTCTTCGCCAATCGGGACAGCCGGGAGAACAATTATCCGGACAAGGAGCCCTACACGTATTACACGCTATGGGAACTGTCGGACAAGGTGGGCCAGGTGTACCGCCGGTCCCGGCGGATCGCCCGCCTCCAGACCATCGGCGACCAGCTGGTTCGCGAGATCGAGGCCAAACTGCCCCCGGCGGACCAACGCCCTCGGGTGGGACTCGTCTTCTATGGCCACGGGCGGTTTATGCCCTACAGTCTTTTGCGCGGTGGATTCGGCCAGGCACAGTACCGCGCCGTCGGAGCCCGCGACGCCTTCGAGAGCATCCGGGCGACGACTTACGGCGAAGCCGGCGGAAGGGGAGTCGCCCTGGATCTGGAAGGCCTGCTGGCACTCGATCCTGACGTGCTCATCGTGCCTTTCGCGATCTATTCGTCCGCCCGAGGGGCGACGACGTCCCGATCCAGCTACGAGCAGTTGCTCCTCCTGAAAGACGACCCGCTGGGACAGCACCTGAAGGCGCTGCGCACAGGGCGGGCGTACCCGGGGGGCACGCCCTTACAGGGACCGATCTTTCACCTGTTCCAGATCGAGATGGCGGCCAAACAGATTTATCCGGACATTTTTGGGCCGTATCGCGATGACCAACGGTATCCGCCGCGGGAGCATCTTTTTGACCGCGCCCGTGTGGCCGAAACGCTCAACGCTTGTAACGAGGAGGAGCCGGACCATTCCTAGCGCAGGCGTACCATCCGCGCGGGCGAAGACCGATCGGCCGGTCCCTCACCGGGGCCGCAGGCCGCTGATCGGATTGATCGCGGGGTCGTTGCTCCTGGCGATCGCGGCGGCGCTGGTGCAGATTGCGGCCGGCTCCTACGAAATGACCTGGAGCCAGGCGACGGCGGCCCTTGCCGATTCCAAGGTCTGGGGCCAGCCGGCGGTGTGGATACGCCTGCTGCTAGGCCAGGGCGCCGCCCAGGCATGCGGGCTGAGCGAGCCGGATCCGCTGATGACCGCGACGTTGATCGTGTGGAACGTCCGACTGCCGCGCGTGTTGGTGGGCCTGATGGTCGGCATCAATCTTGCATACTCGGGCACCATTTTTCAGGCGATCACCCGGAATGAACTGGCCAGCCCGTATCTGCTGGGTGTAAGCTCCGGCGCGGGTCTGGCCATTCTGGTGGTGCTCGTGCTCTACCCCGTGCTGGGGGTGCACCTGCCGCTTATCGCCATGCTGGGCGGCGGCGCGGCGTTTCTACTGGTTTACGGAATTGCCTGGCATCATGGGACCAGCCCGGTCCGCTTGGTGCTGGCCGGCGTCATCGTGGCGGCGATCGCCGGGTCGCTGCAGACGGCGATTTTCTTTCTCGCCCGGGACATCGGCGTCGTCCAGAACGCGATGGCCTGGACGACCGGGTCGCTGACCGGCGTCGGGTGGGAGCAGGTCCGATTGGTAGCGCCATGGACGATCGCCTGCGTGGTGTTAGGCCTGTCCGTCACGCGGTATCTCGACGTGTTGCTGCTCGGCGACCCTGCGGCCAAAGCGCTCGGGATGGCGGTAGAGCGCGTGCGGTTTCTGCTGGCGGGCACCGCCATTCTCGCGGCGGCGTCTTCGGTGGCCGTGGCCGGGCTGGTCGGCTTTGTGGGGTTGATCGTTCCGCACATCGTCCGCAGCACGGTGGGCAGTCCGCATCGGCCGCTACTCCTGGGGTGCCTGTTTGCAGGTCCCGCCTTGTTGGTCAGCGCCGACGTGGCGGCCCGCCTCGCCTTCAGCCCGATTCAGGTCCCGGTAGGCATCATCACCGGCGTGATGGGCGGCGGGTTCTTCCTGTACCTGATGCGCCGCCGGCAGGAGTTTGGAAGACTATGAATCCCCCCCTCCCATCGATCGCCGCCCCGGCCGCCGGACTCGTCGGCGCCCATCTGACCGTGCGGTACCGCTCGGACCAGCAACCGATCCTCGCCGATCAGTCCATCGCCATCCCGGTGGGCCGGATCACCGCGATCATTGGTCCCAACGGGTCCGGCAAGAGCACACTACTCAAGACGCTGGCCCGCCAGCTCCTGCCGCAGCCCGGCTGCGTCCTTCTCGACGGCAAAGACATCGCACGCATGCCACGGCGACAATTCGCGAGCCGCCTTGGCATCCTGTTCCAGGAGAATGTGGCGCCGAACGACCTGACCGTCGAGGAACTGGCGTACCACGGTCGCCATCCGCACCGTCGATTTCTTGAATCGTTCCAGGAGGAGGACCGCGATGCGGTGGAACAGGCGATCGCGCTGGCGGGCGTCAACCGGTTGC
>JAQTVL010000496.1 GCA_028706835.1 Phycisphaerae bacterium
CGCCTCCTCCGCCGCCGTCATCTTCATCTTCCGCCGGCCCATCACCGTCCTGGCCACCGCCAGGCCCCGCGCGGGGTCGTACTTCTTGCGGGCCGCATCGGTCAGCCAGCAAAAGCTCGGCACGAACTTCGGCGGGAAGGCGTTGCAGATCACGTTCGAGCAGAACCCCACCACCGTCCCGGTCGCGAAGCTCGAATTGATGCCGCTCTTGGTGTGATCGCCCATCGTCAGCCCGACGAACATCTGGCCGCTGTCCACCTCCACGCCGTTGATTGCCACGCGGATCGGCCCATACGTGTTCTTCAGGTCCGAGTTGATCGAGTCCGCCGCGATGTTGATCCACGACCCCAAAATCGCATGGCCGAGGAACCCGTCGTGCTGCTTGTTCGAGTAGCCCCACAGGATCGAGTCCTCGATCTCCCCGCCGACCTTGCAGACCGGCCCGATCGTCGTCCCCGCCCGGATCACCGCGCCAGGCTGGACCAGCGTGCCGTCGCAGATCGCTACCGGCCCCTGGATCGTGCAGTGCGGGCTGATGCGGACATTCTGGCCGATCCAGATCGGCCCGTCCTCCGCGTCCAGCACCGTGCATGGCTTTACGCTGGACCCCGCCCCGATGCGGATATTCTTCTCGTCCAGCAGATAGACGCCGTCATAGATCTTCCCTCCCCTCGGGGGGAGGGTCGGGGAGAGGGGCGCCGCCTTATTCCCTCCCCCGCCGGGGGAGGGGCAGGGAGAGGGGACTTCCAGTCTCCAATCCCGCAGCATCCGCTGCACGTTGTTCACCACCAGGTCCCACGGGTAATTGACCATCACGCCCCCCGCCTGCTCCCCCCTGCCGAGGCGCGTGATCCAGTCCTGGGCCGCCAGCGCCCCGGACACGAGCAAACGTCGTGCGTCCAGTTCGCGTGCAGCCTCGGCCGGCAGACGCAGGTACGCGATCTGCCCCTGGCAGATACCCGCCTCGGTAGGCCCGTCCGCCGGCGGCGACTCTTCCGCCAGCCAGCGGGCGTTGATCAGCAGCACGGTTCGGGCTTCCGGGTCGACGGGCGCATTGACGCTGAACTGCGGATGGCGTTCGCGGGTGACGTCCGCCAAGGCAGGGCGGACCCACAAGGCGATCCCCTCTCCCTGCGCGGAACTGCCCCTCTCCCCAGCCCTCCCCCCAAGGGGAGGGAGAATGTGCTGCTCGAACAGTAGCCTTCGCCCGCAGCGAAGTTCGCTGATGCTCCGCCAATAGACCAGCGGCAAGAGGTTCTGCCAGCCCGCGTCCTCGAACAGAATCCGATGAGTCATGTCGCCTCCGCAAGGGCAATAGGGGCTATACGAAGAATGGGAATCATGGGTCGCATTATTCCTGTTCTTCGCATTACTCCTATTCTTCGGCTCCCCAGCCCCCTCACTTGCCTCCGAACCCCGCTTCCGCGATCGCGATCCCCCGCAGCATCGCCTTCGCCTTGTTCATCGTCTCTTCGTACTCCAGGCTCGGCACGCTGTCCGCCACGATCCCGCCGCCCGCCTGGATGTAGACCGTGCCGTCGGCGATCACCATCGTCCGCAGCGCGATGCACGTGTCCATGTTGCCGCCGAAATCCACGTACCCGACCGCCCCGGCATACGGCCCGCGGCGGGTCGGCTCCATCTCGTCGATGATCTGCATCGCCCGCACCTTCGGCGCGCCGCTCACCGTGCCGACGGGCAGCGTCGCGCGCAGGGCGTCGAACGCGGTTCGTCCCTCCGCCAGTTGCCCGTGGACGTTCGAGCAGATGTGCATCACGTGGCTGTAGCGCTCCACCTGCATCACGTCGGTCAGCTTGATCGACCCCGGCTCGCACACCTTGCCGACATCGTTTCGCCCGAGGTCCACCAGCATGATGTGCTCCGCCCGCTCCTTCGGGTCCGCCAGCAGTTCCTCCGCGAGGCGGCGGTCCTCCTCCTCGGTCGCGCCGCGGCGGCGGGTGCCTGCCAGCGGGCGGTTGGTGACTAACCCGTCCTCGACGCGGCACATGATCTCCGGCGAGGCCCCGACCAGAATCACTTGCGGGCTCTTCAATAGGAACATGAACGGCGACGGGTTCACCATCCGCAGCGCCCGGTAGATGCTGAACGGGTCCGCCTTCGTCTTGATGGCCAGCCGCTGCGACGGCACGACCTGGAAGATGTCGCCCGCCCGGATGTATTCCTTGCACTTCTCGACCGCCGCCTCGTAGCGTTCGCGGGCGAAGTTGCTGGTGAACTCCGGCAGCCGGTCGCCCGGCTCCGGGATTTCGCCCACGCCCAGATCCAGCGGGCGGTGCAGCCGGGCGATCAGGTCGTCGATCTTCCGACACGCGGATTCGTACGCCCGGTCGATGTCGGCAGCGGTGGGCTTCTCAACCCCAGGGACCGCCGTCCCTGGGCTCGTCTTTTCGGGTCGCACATACGCATTGCTCAGCACGTTCACCGTCTTGTTGACGTGGTCGAAGATGACCATGTCCTCATACAACCCGAACAGCATGTCCGGCAGCTTGCGGTCGTCTGCCGGCGGGTTCGGCAGCCGTTCGCTGTAGCGGATCACGTCGTACCCGGCGTATCCGACGATCCCGCCGACGAACCGCGGCAGCCCCGGCAGGTGGACAGGCCGGCGGTCCGCCAGCAGGTGCTCCAGGTTGGCCAGCGGGTCGCGGTGCTCGTAGGTTTTTTCCGCCCCGTTCGCGTCGCGGACGGTCACTTGCCGGTCGTAGGCCAGGTAGACGCTGCTGGGCGCAGCCCCGATGAAACTGTAGCGGGCGATCTTCTCGCCCCCGACCACGCTCTCCAGCAGAAACGCATAGTCGCTGCCCGTCGGCCCCTCCGCCAGCTTGGCGTAGGCAGACACCGGCGTCAGTTCGTCCGCCAGCAGCCTGGCGTAGACCGGGATGGTATTGCCGCCCTTAGCCAACTTCCTGAACTCGTTAAGTGTTGGGTGATAAGCTCGCATTGGAATCTCCCGTATCATTTCTCGGGCTTGCCACGGCCAAGCCTTTGGCGAAGCCGGGTCAGAGAAGAAATCGGCGTACAGGGCCGATTCAGTGAAATATCGCTCAATGGATTATTACGGAACCAGTCAACGAACGAAGTGTCACCCTTGCCAGGGCCAAGCCCCCAGCCAACGGCTCAGCGAAGCGCCCCGGAATGGATGAACGTTGGGCATCGCCCCCATGTTAGCACCCGCCCCGCCGGGCGGAAAGAGAGATTTCTTGCCCACGCAGGGCCACGAAGGACGGCGAAGAGGAATTAACCACAGATCAACACGGATGCACACGGATCAGATTTGGCGCACGAAGACGAGGAATATCTTTTTGTGGAGTGCGGTAGCGCAGCTACCGCTTTGGCACGCAACTAACCGACTGCAACCCGGCCCATCCGCGGCGTCCGCTCGCCTCTTCGCAGTTTCTCGCTCCGCCGCACGAAAGCGGTAGCTGCGCTACCGCACTCCACAAACAGCGAAGAGAATCAACCGCCGATGCACGCGGATGCACGCGGATCGTGAGGCTCTGTGCGCCCGTGGAACTTCGCAACTGTTTTACCGGGCTGCGGCGGCAACTACTTCGCGGGCAGCATCAACGACTCGAACGAGTTCCTCGCGGCGTTTGGCGTAACGGTCGATGTCTTCCGGTTTGATTTCTCCGAGCGTCTTTATCGCTGCTCGCAGACCGCTGACTTTCTCGGCGAACTGAGGTTTGTCTGCGTACGGTTCCAGTGCCTGAAGCTGGGACTGGAGTGTTCGGTAGTGAGTGAGATTGAGATTGTCTTTTTCGAATTTCTTCAGCGGTAACACTTCACCCGCTTGCAGCGACGGGGGCGGGTAACGGTGGGAGTTGTCCGGTGGTCAGGTAGGTTCGCAGGGCGTCGGCGATGGCGTCCATC
>JAQTVL010000497.1 GCA_028706835.1 Phycisphaerae bacterium
GGTCGCCCTCGGGCAGCGCGGTCCGCTTCCCGCTAACCAACATACTGGGGCTGCCCAGGTGGTTCAGCATGATGCCGACAAGTGTTGAATCCGCCACAGCGATCCCTCCGCCAGTGATGAGGAACAATCGCCGTGCCAATCGCCGCTACCGCGCAGCCCGCCCGCCGTCGTCCAGCCGGAATGCAGGCAGCGTCGCCGCCGGGGCGATTTTATCGGAGCGAAAACTGGTGAAGATTTGTGGACTGTGACGGCGTGTTGCCGCCAGTCAACAAACTAGCCGGATTCTGTTGATTTCGGTAGACTGAGGTTGCCCGCGACCCAGATGAATCGTAGGGTGCGTTGTTGGACATTGAGCTGTTTGATTTCGACCTCCCGCCCGAGCAGATCGCCCAGGCCCCGCTGGCGGACCGCGCAGCCGCGAGGCTGCTTCGGCTGCGCCGCGAGACCGGCCGGATCGAGCACCACACGGTCCGCGACCTGCCCGCCCTGCTCCGCCCCGGCGACCTGCTCGTGCTGAACGAGACCGCGGTCGTGCCCGCGAAACTGTCGCTTCGCCGCGCGACCGGCGGGCGCGTGGGGGGGCTGTTCCTGCGCGAAATCGAGCAAGACGCGCCCGGCGAACTCCGCTGGTTGGTGCTTCTCAACAGCAAAGGCCGGCTCCGCATCGGCGAGACGCTCGCCGCGGACGGCGATCTGGCGACCACCCTCACCGTCGACAGCCGCACCGACGAGGGGCAGTTCGAGGTGTCCGTGCGCGGGGCCGGCGGGGCCACCATCGACATCCTGTCGCGGATCGGCCAAACGCCTCTGCCGCCCTACATCCGCCGCCAGGCTGAACAGGCGGAGGATCGGACGCGATACCAGACGGTCTTCGCCCGACGGCCAGGTGCGGTCGCGGCCCCGACCGCGGGGCTGCACTTTACCGACGGGCTGCTGGCGGAGTTAGCGGGCCGTAGCGTCGAGATCGCCCGCGTCACGCTGCACGTCGGGCTGGGCACCTTCGAGCCGGTCCGCGCCGCCGCGATCGAGGTCCACCACATGCACAGCGAGTGGTTCGACTGCCCCGCCGCGACGGCCGACGCAGTCAACGCCGCCCGGGCGGCCGGCCGGCGCGTCGTCGCCGTCGGCACGACCAGCGTCCGCGTGCTCGAATCCTGCGCCGATGAGGCCGGCCGAGTTCGGCCCCGTGCCGGCTGGACCGATATCTTCATCTATCCCGGCTACCGATTCCGCGCCGTCGACGCCCTGCTGACAAATTTCCACCTGCCCAGGAGCACGCTGCTGATGCTTGTCGCCGCTCTGGCTGGACGCGAGCGAATAATGAATGCGTATCGCGAAGCCGTCGCCGCCGGCTACCGGTTCTTCAGTTACGGCGACGCGATGCTGATTGAATGAAGAAGCTTTCAGCGGTCAGCTTTCAGCAATCAGCTACGACGAAGTTGTTTTCTTTCTGGCTGACCGCTGAGAGCTGAACGCTGAAAGCTGGTTTGTATGGTCTTCTTCGACTTGGACGACACGCTGATGGACTACACGGCCGCCATGCGGACCGCGGCGGCGGTGTTCTGGGCGGACCACCTCGACCTGTTCGCGGACCACAGCATCGACTCGTTCCTGACGCTCTGGGAATCGCTGGCCGCCAAGTATCACCGCCAGGCCACCGCCGGCGAAATCGGCTGGCACGACCAGCAGCGGCTTCGCATGCAAGAACTCTACAAGCTCTCCGGGCGGGAGCTTTCGCCGGCGGAGGCGACCAACGAGTTCAGCCGATTCTTCGACGTGTATCGCCGGCACTGGCGGCTGTTCGCGGACGTGCTGCCCTGCCTGAACAAGCTGAAGGCGAAGAACGTGCCGCTCGGGGTGATCAGCAACGGCGAGTCGCTTCAGCAGCACCGCAAGCTCCAAGTCTGCCGGGTCGAGGAGCGGTTCCAGGCGATTGTGATCTCCAGCGAGGTCGGTCTGCACAAGCCCGACCCGGCCATCTTCCGGCACGCCTGCGAGCAGGCCGGCGTGAAGGCGGGCGACTGCCTCTACGTCGGCGACCAGCTCGACGGCGACGCCCGGGCGGCAGTGGCTGCGGGCCTGCACGGCATCTGGCTGAACCGCGCCGCCCGCCCCGCCCCCGGCTGCGATGTCGAGACGATCGAGTCATTGCGCGAATTGCCCAGCCTGGTGGGAATCGGCGGGTAGGCGACGGTGCCCGCACCACTTCCGCCGGCAAGGCCGGGACGAAGGTTTCGGCTGCTACGCAGCCGATCGACACGTGGCGGGTGTCCCACAACAAAGACGACATTCAAGATGGATCGGGCTTGTCGCGGCGTGGATGCCCGCTAAACCAAAATATCCTAACATTTACTTGACACACGGCAGATCCGTGCTATCAATTCACGCTGGCTTGCTCGGTTGCGGGGGGCGGCTGGAACTGTGGGACCGGGCGGAGGGAGTCAACGTCAGGCGGGCGGGACGCTTGCAACAAACATGATGAAACCTTGAAACCTTCATCGCAAGCGTCGATTTGACAAGCACTTAAGAAGGTTTCAAAGGGGCCTTAAGAAGCCTTCTGAAACCTTGATGTAACACGTTGCAGGGCAAATGGTTAATGAAGGTTTCATCCGTGCAAGAGCCCGACCCATCGACCCCTTCGACCCCTTCGACCCCTTCCACAGGCTCAGGGCGGGCAGGCTCAGGACAGGCGGGACGGCTGCGGTCGATCAGAAGTACGATGCGACCTTGCAACCTTGCTCGCAAGCCTCTATTTGACAATCACTTAGCAAGGTCGCAAAACAACTTTAGGGAACCTTGCTGCAGACTTGCCGTAACACGTTGCAACACATAGCCTTACGCAATATTTCGTCCGTGCCCGGACCCCACGGAGCGAGTACGGCCGGTGGGTGATTAGGCCGTCTGGGCCGGTTCGGCCAAGCCGTAATGCTGGCATCGTGTCCCCGAATTAAACGGGGGGGCCGGCCGGCATGTGACGGGCCGGCCGGGGGTTGCCGAAGAAATTCATAGTTAGTGAGTGCTATTGTTCCACGTGGAACATTGCGGGCCGCGGGGACCGAACGGACCCCCACCGCGGCTGAAGCCGCACCTCCCCCGCTGCGCGGGAGAGGCGTGAATTGCCCGAGGCGTCGCCGGAGGCGCTACCTGGAGAGGAACTTCGCCGGCTGCGTAATCAGCCACTTCGGACCGGCGACGACGCCGGAGCCCAGGCCGTCCCAGAACTCGTCGCCGCTGCGGGTGGTGAAGACCGGGTAGCGTTTGCCGTTGACGCTATCCTGGAGGAAGCCGTAGGCGTAGCCCTCGGCGTCCGGGTTGGCTGCCTTGCTGATGCCGCCGCCCACGCCGTTGAACCGCATGAACAGACGGTGCCGGCCGTCGGGCGAGTCGACAACATAAAACGTCTCGTGGTTGACGACCTCCGTGCGGATCGAGGCCGGGCGATGGGGGTCGCCGCGGACGATCCAGGTCGTCTTCAATGATCGCAACGAATCCTCCTGCGCCCGGGTCGTCGGCGACGGAACGATCTTCCGCCAGATCGCAACGGTATCAACGGCCGGTTGTGACGCCGCCGTCGCGCGCGGGACGAACAGGTCCGGCGAATCGACGACGACCCGGCGGATGATCTGCCCCGTATGCGTGTCGCAAATCTGGTAGCCCGCCCGCGGGGCCGACCGCCCGCTCGGCGCGAAGTACGTCGGAATCGCCACCCAGTTGTTCCACGGGCAGACCAGCGCCTGGCCTAGGGAATACTGCCCGTATGCCAGCCGCCGACCGTTCCTTGTTTCCAGGTCGAGGTGGTAGTATGCGGTCGAGTTCACTTCCTTCGCCGGCCTGGGGCCGACCATGACCAGCCCCCTGCCCTGGGCGGTGAACGTGAC
>JAQTVL010000498.1 GCA_028706835.1 Phycisphaerae bacterium
GGAAGACGTTGGGAACATCGATAGCGTTCTCGTTCACCCGAGTACTACTTCTTTACGCTGGTGCGCACTTGAGATTCAGGCGGTCTATTTCTCTGGAAGCGGCATGAACTCTCTTTTCCGGAGCATCCAGGATTATTCTGGTGAGGGGATCCCATTCCCCGACGCGGTCCGTCGCCCCGACTACAGAAGCAGTGGGCCGAAACGCCTCATGCCACAACTCCAAATCAAGGTCCCGACGCTTCGACGCTGGGGCAAGAAGATGGCAGTGGTGGTCGACTCTGCCTTCTTCCGCAACCTTGGAAAGATGGAAACCGTCAGCGATCTTTCAAACTCGGATATCGCATGGTTCGTCGTATGCTACGACGAATCCCACCCGGTCGCCACTATCACCCTGAACGATCCCGTACTGCAAACGATGGAGCGAGCGGTTGAAGGACTGACGGGAGGAAACCCAGTCCCATTGGAATGCTTCGAGTCCAGAATCATGGAAAAACTGAAATCCAGCGGCAAGTAGTCGCTAGCCTTCATTAGCCCAACGTAAGTCTTTTCCGATGATCAACTCCGACTTGCGGCAATGCTGCCGGCTTTTCATCACGACAGACTCAAACTCGAGCCCTGCGTCTTGCGCCCAGCGACGCACTTCCGGGGTGTCGTCGTAGGTCAACATGAAATCCCCGGTAACCCGGCCCATAAGGTCGAACAACCGCTTGTGGTTGATCTCCGAAAACGTGTACAGGCGTCTCCCGGCAACCGTGTATGGGGGGTCCACAAAGAACACCACGTTTGCCGCTCGTCGAAAGCACTCGATAACCTCGAACGCATCGCCTTGCACGAACGAGAATCGGTCCTTGATCGCGGAAATCTCGCTGATCCGCCGAGCCAGAGTTTCCGGGTACCACCGGGACTTGATGCCCATTCCGTTCTCGCCGTCGCGCATCAGACTCGCCCCCGGAGCGAGAATGCCTCCGTGCTGAACTCGATTTCGCAGTATCGTTGCAAAGGCCCGATCCAGTAGCGTCCGGTGGCGATGGGCGAGAACGCTGCGTGCACGCCCCACGGTCAGATTGAACCGTAGTATCCGCTCCGCCAGCGAATCCGCGTGCCCGTTCAGCACCGTCCGCCAAACAGATGCGACATCGGGATCCACCTCCACGAGCAGCACCCGATCCGCAAGTTGTTCAAAGCCGACGGTCAGTCCGGCGATAGCACCGCCCGCGAACGGCTCGATGAAGATCGCCGGTCGCGTTCTCTTGGCGAGTAACCAGCGACGAACCTGCGGAATGAGCCATGTCTTTCCGCCGGGGTAACGAAACGGACTTCGCTGCGGGACGGACGCCACGTTGACGATATCATTTAGAGTTGGCCACAGTAGCGTCGTCATCTAGACACCTTCCTGCAAGTCCGACAACTGGAAGCATCCATACTGATACCTCAAGTCAGCGTATGGATTATACGGAGAAGCCAGATCGCAGAACAGTTATTCCGTTACTGTTTCGCAAACGCGAACAACATCGTCCGGGTCGCGATGTACAGCACGCCGTTGGCCGCCACCGGGGTCGCGTAGATCGGCTGGGTCAGGTCCACCTTGTCCAGCACCTGCTTCTCTCGCCCGTGGGCGAAGACCCACACCTGGCCCTTCTCATTGGCGGCGTAGACCCGGCCGTCGACCACCAGCGTCGACGCCCAGATGCACGAGCCGGTCGCCTGACGCCAGAGCGTCTTGCCGGTCTCCGCGTCGATGCACCACACCACGCCCGCCTGGTCGCCGATGTAGAGCAGCCCGTCGGCGATGGACACGGTCGAGATCGACCGCCCCACGTCGCGGTTCTGCCAGATCGTCACCTTGCCCGTCACGTCGCCGTTGCCGCGCGGGTCGAGGCACCACAGGCTGCCCTTGCCCGGGCCGTGCTCGGGGTCCTGGCCGACCGCGATGTAGACACGATTCTTCCAGAACACCGGCGTGGCGATCACCTCGCACGGGCCGTAGTTCATGCGATACAGAATCGGCTTGCCGTCGCGGACCTGCATGTCCATCGGGTTGCAGTCGTGCTTCCAGAGGCACTTTAGGGTCGCGGGCTGGGTGGATGCGACCCGCCCGCGAGCTTCCGCTCGCGGCTCGGTATCAATCTTCGGGTCGAACGCGTAGAGCCAGCCGTCCGCGCCGCCGAAGAACACCATCCCCCGGCCGTCCACTTCGCCGTAGGACGGTGTACACCAGCCGCCGTGCCACATTCGCCGGCCGATGCACTGGTCGTCGACCGCGAGCAGCCGGCCGGTGTGCTTGTCCAGCGCCATCACCGACGGCACGGTGGAGTCCGGGATTCGCCGGCCCCACCAACTGACGCCGTTGCCCGTGCCGACGAACAGGGTGTCGCCGAGGATGAGCACGCTGCTGTTGGTCGAGTCGTGCGGGTAGAGCTTGAGCGCCGGGGTGGCCTCGAACTTCCAGATCACGTCCGCATCCGTCGGGCCGAGCTTGACCGGCGGCGGTGGCGGAGGGGGAGGAGGCGGAGGAGGCAGCACCGGTTTCGTCGTCGGCTGGGTCGTCGGCTTGGGCTGCGGCGGCGGGGGCGGCGGCGGAACGCTGCGGGCGAAGTAGTTGGCCTCGTCGGTGAACGGCCCGTCGTTGCCGTTGGCCAGGCCGTGAGCGTCCAGGCAGAGCATGTCCGCCAGGCCGGTCAGCACGTAGACGCGGTCGCCCTCGATGGTGGGCGTGGACACCTGGCCGAGTTCGCGGTAGTCGGGCCGGCGGGTGACGAGTTGCCAGATGAGCGAGCCGTCGGCCTCGCTCAGGCAGAGCAGGACGGACCGGTCGCCCCAGTATTTGCGGTCGCGTGGATTGCTGTTGTTGGTGCCGATGTAGACCCGCCCGTCAGCGACGATCGGCGTGCTCCAGGTGTGCGAGCCGAGGCGGGCGGTCCACTTCAGGTTGAGCTTGACGGGCTGGCTGGTCGGCCCGGAGCGCGACACGCCGCCGTCGAACCGGTCAGGGAGCCCTTTCTCGTCGGAGACCATGTTGCGGTCCGCCCGCCCGCCCCAGGTGGTCCAATCGCCGGCCACGCCGGGGCCAACCAGGAGGACCGCCATCGCGACGCCCGCACAGATGGAACAGAGACGTCGGAGCATCAATTCTCCAGTCATTACGCCACCAGACATTCATTGCTAACCGGGCCGCGCCGGGTTGTCAATCATACTTCGCGTGGCGGGACGAACCGTCGCCCTGAAGGGGCTGGAGGCAGACGCCGGACTCCGGCGGATTGGGCGTCCGAATGGGTTGCGTCACCTATGCGCTGGCTGCGGCGGCGGGGGCGGAGGGGGCGGAGGGTTCGCCGGCGACGAGGTTTCGCAGCGAATCGGCGGCCCGGCCGAAGCGGCTTAGGAGGCTTAGGGCGTCGTCTATGTGGGCTTTGGCGAATGTTTGGGCGCCTTGGGGGCCGAACACGGAAACGGCGGTGAGCTTGCCGGCGTCCGGGCTGGCTTTGGCGGGCTGGCGCCAAGGCGGCGGGGCGTCGGCGATGTCGTCGAGGAACTGGTAGGCCAGGCCGAAGGCCATGCCGGCTTGCTCGAGGGACTCGGCGTCGGCTTCGCCGGCTCCGCAAAGGATTGCGCCGGCTGCCGTGGCCGCGGCGAAAAGGTGGGCGGTCTTCAGGCGGCAGCACTCGAGCAGCGCGGCTTCGGCGCCGGCCTGGGCGGGCTTGGAGGTGAGGTCCATCTCCTGGCCGCGGGCGAGGCTGCGTCCGACCCGGCCCAGCAGGACCGCGACGCGGATTCGGCGGTCTTCGGTGGCGAGTGGGTTGTCCAGCAGCACGCCATAGGCGAGGTTGAGCAGATAGGCGGGAAGCATGTCGGTGGCCCATCGAGGAAAGGCCACGTGGAC
>JAQTVL010000499.1 GCA_028706835.1 Phycisphaerae bacterium
CACGGAAGATGCACCTTTGCGAATCCCATGTCCGCATTGGGTGGTGCGGGATGTCCGAGTCGAGTTGGATGGGGTTGAGATCGCCAGTTTCCAAAGGCTTGACGTCCCGCTCGACATGATGCGGCTGAGGGTAATGTTGCCGGAGTGGGTGGGCTTTGCTGCGAGAGTTGGGCATCGAGAGACGGTTCATGTTACGGTTATTGCACCAAACGGTATTGCGGTGAGCAAGACATTCATACGCTCTTTTCGCACGGGGGCAACATTACCCGAGGAAAAGACCCTGTAATGGTCCAGCGATCTGTGTGAGGAAGATGTTCGGGCGTTGATGCCCGAGACAATGGTTCTTTGAGACGCGAATAGGCGGTCTGTGGGCGCTGGAACTCGGGGTTCTCGGCGTGAGCGCAGACCGCTGGCGCGACGACCATCGAACAGCGACGCTCGACTTACGCGACTTGCTTGATCTGAATGACGGGCAGTTCCTTATTGCCCGCAAGATGGGTGACGACGAGTTCCAGCCGAGCGCCGGGTTTGCCCCGGATCGGAACGTTCTGCGCGTGGTTTGCCTCGTGCAGCAACGCCCAGAAACGGCGTCAAAATCCGGTGTCATCCTCCCGGTTGGCGCGTCCGATAATATCACTGCTCGCAGTGCGCCATGGCGTATTCGTGGCCAGTGTATTAGTCGCATAATACAGTTCCACGTGGAACATTGGTCGCCGGGAACGCCGGAGAGTGAAACAACGTGGTCTACAACAACAAGGACATCGCGACCCGGACGTTCTTCGATGAGGCCGGGCGGACGATCTTCGTCGCGGAGAACTACACCGACTTCGACCCGGAGGATATCGAGAGCACCGTCGGCGGCGGGACGAACCAGGACCAGGATCGCGTGACCGGTTACGTCTACAACGACGCCGGCCTGCTGACGGACCAAGTGGCCTACAACGTGGATCAGAGCAGCACCGTCACCACCCAGGACACGCGGTATATCTACGCGATGGACCTGGCGGACACGACCACCGGCCGGGGCAGCCCCGTGGCGGATGGCTCGCTGCTGCGGGCGACGGTCTACCCGGACAACAGCGACAGCACGGCCAGCATCGTGACGGACCTGAACGCCGGCGACGGCGGGGATCTTGTCGAGACGACCTACAACGCCAACGGCTCGGTGAACACAAGCACCGACCAGCGCGGCGTGGTCCACGCCTACGGTTACGACGACGCCGGCCGGCTGGTCAGCGACACGGCCGACCTGACCAACGCGACCGGGGTGGACGACTCGGTCCTGCGGGTCGAACGGGCCTACGACGATTACGGCCGGCTGGCCAGCCTGACCAGTTACGACGCGACGACCGGCGGGAACATCGTCAACCAGGATGTTTGGGCCTACGACCCGTGGGGCAACGTGGCTCAGACCTGGCAGTCTCACGCCGGGGCGGCTGTGGAAGGGGAAGGGGTCACGATCTACTTCTGGCTTGCTGGCCGATGGTATCCCCTTTTCACCCCGCGCAGGGCGTTGCAGGATTCGGTGGCAACAAGAAGTCTTCGCTGTTTGTGCGGTAGCGTCGCTACCGCTTTGGAGGGCGGGCGCGACGTTGCACCACGCAAAGCGGTAGCTGCGCTACCGCACTCCACAAAAGGACGGATTGGCAAGGATACCGCCAATTCGCGCCGCACCCGCTTGCCCACGCCGAAATTAGAGATAGAGTTCAGCACCGCGACTCAGTAAGCTACCATGGCTCGCGCACGGAGGCTCGCGCACGGAGGCTCGCTCATGGTCTACCTCATGCTCGTCATCGGTCTGCTGGTCGGCGCGGCTGCCGGATTCGCCGTCGGGCTGCTCCGCAGCCGTGGCCTGGCGGATCGCCAGCGGAGCGAACTGGAGGCCCGGGCCGTGGCCGCCGAGACCCAGGCGGCGCAGTTGAAGGAACTGCTCGCCCAATCGCAGTCCGCAGCCGACGGCCTGCGCGATCAGCTCGATGCCGAGCGGTCAGCCCGCACGCAGGCAATCACTCGCCTCGAAGAGGGCGTCAAATCGATCGACGAGCAGAAGCGGCTGCTGGCCTCGGATCGGGAACAACTGAGCAACGTCTTCAAGTCGCTGTCAGCCGACGCCCTCCGCACCAACAGCGAGGACTTCCGCAAGCAGGCCCAGGTCACGCTGGGCGCGTTCCTCGAACAGGCCAAGGGCGACATCGGCAAGCGCGAGGAGGCGATCAAGGGTCTGGTCAGCCCGCTGGAAAAATCGCTGACCCGGCTGGACGAGCAGGTCCGCCAGATCGAGTCGGAGCGTCAGAAGGCCTACGGCGGACTGCGGGATTACCTGACCACCGTGACCACGACGCAAGAGAAGCTCCAGGCCGAGACGCGAAAGCTGGTGTCGGCCCTGAGCGAGCCGCGGGCTCGCGGCGCGTGGGGCGAATTGACCTTGCGGCGGGTGGTCGAGGTGGCCGGCATGAGCGACCACTGCGACTTCAGCGAACAGGTGAACGTGGACGGCGACGAGGGGCGGCTTCGGCCGGACATGGTCATCAAGCTGCCCGGCGGCCGGCAGATCGTCGTCGACGCCAAGGCCCCGATGGACGCCTATCTGACCGCCCTGGCTGCGGAGAATGAAGAGGACCGCAAGGCGGCCATGGAACATCATGCCCGGCAGATTCGCCAACACCTCCAGCAACTGGGCAACAAGCGCTACTGGGAGGCGCTCCAGCCGACGCCGGAGATGGTCGTGCTGTTCGTGCCCGGCGAGTCGTTTTTCAGCGCGGCCCTGGACTGCGACCGCACCCTCATCGAGGACGGGGCGACCCAGCGGGTGGTGCTGGCCTCGCCGACGACGCTGATCGCCCTGCTCCGGGCGGTCAGCTACGGCTGGCAGCAGGAAGCCATTGCGCAGAACGCCCAGCAGATCAGCGACCTGGGCAAGCAGTTGTACGAGCGGATCGCGACGTGGGCGGCGCATTTGGTGGGGGCGCAGAAATCGCTCCGGCAAACGGTGGAAAGGTTCAACGACGCCATGGGCTCACTGGAGCGAACGGTGCTGCCCGGCGCGCGGAAGTTCAAGGAGTTGGGGATCGCCTCGACGAAGGAATTGGACGCGGTCGACCTGATCGACCAGTCGCCGCGTGCCCTGCCGGCGGAATTGCTCCCCGCGTCCCCGGAGCCGCCGGCGCTGCCCGGACAGTGAAGCCCAGGCATCGCAATGCCTGGGATCCTTGACGTTCGCACTGAATCAGTTGCGCCAAGGGCGTCGATCTACTCCTTTGTGCGCGAATCCTTCTCGCCGCGACGCGCATTCCACCACTGCCGGGCCTGGTGGCCCTTCGCCCGAAGCCAGTGGGCCAGCCGGCTGTTCGGTGCCAACACAAACACCCCCGCGATCATAACCGCAACGCCCGGCCCGGGAACGCCGGGCAAGGCCATGACAAAGCCGAGCAGGATCAGGATGATCCCCGCGACCAGCCTCACCGGCCAAAGCAGCTTCCGCAGTGCCGCACGCACATGGTGCCTCATACAACAGACTCTAGTGCTCTGTCAGGCATCACTTGATGGATCGGGTGCCATGCCTGCGACGACTGTCTTGTCGCAGGCATGTTGCGCCCCAAGACATGCCTGCAGAAAAACGCAGGCATGGCACCCATCAATTCATGCCTCACGTACTCCCAGCCGTTTCGGCCAATGTTCAGCGCCCCATGCCCTTCATCCGCTCGATCAACGCGTCCAGTATTCCCGCCTCCGGCTCGCTTCGGGCGAACCGACCCTCGATCATCAGCCGGCCGATCGTATTGATCGCCTCGGAGTGCGTCTGGCAGTTGAACAGGCCGATGGCCGCCAGTTGGTCCGGCGTCGGCCTGCCGACCGGTGGTGTGGCCAGG
>JAQTVL010000500.1 GCA_028706835.1 Phycisphaerae bacterium
CCTGCGATACGTCAATCCGCTCTATTGGCTGCTGTGCGCCTACGGGTGGTTCTACAACCTGCTGGGCGCGAAGTTCTCGCGGCAGCGGGAGTACATGGCCGACGCCTTCGCCTGCCAGGCCTACGGCAGCGCGTTGTTCGGCCAATCGCTGGTGGCCGTCCACGTCGAGTCGGACATATTCAACCAGGTGGCGTTGCCCAACGTGGTCGAGTTGCTGCGCGAGGGCAAGGCGTTCCACAACGTCTATCACTTCGTCGGCGGCATCCGCGGGCAGGTGGAGCGCGAGTCGGTCAAGGACCTCCAGGAAACGCTGGCCGGCCATCTGCGGACAACCACCGGCTGGCAGGATTCGCACCCGAGCCTGGCCGACCGCCTGCGGGCCGCCGCCTGCCCCGAGGCCGCCCTGCCAGGCCGAGTCCGACCCATCGCCGACGCCGAGTTGGACGAGGCCGGGGCCGCAGCCGATGGCCAGCCCAGCGCCGCGGAGGACCTGTTCGGCGCCGAACAGGCCCGCCAGCTCCAGCGCGACCTGACCAACCTGCTCACCGCCCAGTACGACGCCTACCTGCGGGCCGTCGCCGCACAACAGCAGCAGGCGGACTGAAGTCCCCCCCACCCGGTTGCCGGTCGGGCACACAGGACGACCTAGTGCTCTGTCAGCCGTCGACTGATGGATTGGGTGCCATGCCTGCGACGGCCGTTTTGTCGCAGGCATGTGGTGCTCGCGCGAGCATGGCTGGCTCGCCGTCCAAAACGGCCGGACGGCGTTCCAGCCATGGCACCCATCAAATGACGGTTGACAGACCACTAGGGCGGCGCGGCCAGTCGTATTCTCTTCCCGCCGCGAATCTACTCAAGTCATGTTCTCGATTGCCGATAGTCCCATAGACACGGCGCTTCCTGCGGACGCAGTCTGACTGCGCTCTGCGCGCCGAATACGCTTGGAGCCGGCAATGCGAGTCGAATGCACCAGAGAGAAACGCGCACAGGTACAAGTGCTCCGGCCGCACGGCGTTATGGCCGGGGGCGACGCGGAGGCGTTCGAGCGGCAGGTCCGGGACTCCCTCGAAAGCGGCACCCGGGATATCGTCATCGACATCTCCCAACTCGCCTTCGTCGACAGCCGCGGGCTCGAGGCCCTCGTCGGGCTGGCTGAGCTTCAGATCCGCAACGGCCGAACGCTCAAGCTGGCCGGCGAGCAGCCGATCGTGCAGGAAGTCCTGGAGCTGACCGAACTGTCGCCGCTGTTCGAGATGCACCGGGACGTCAAGGGCGCGCTGGAGGGCTGTCAATGATCACCGCCCTGCCCAAGATGCCGATCGGCGAAATCCTCATCGAGGACAACATCATCTCCCGCGAGCAGCTTGCCCGGGCGCTGGCTGAGCAGAAGGCGACCGGGCAATTCCTCGGCGAACTGCTCGTGGCCCGCGGGCTGGTCAGCCAGCAGCAACTGGTCAAGACGCTCGCCCGCCGGCTGGGCGTGCGCGGCTGCGTGCTCCAGACCGGGCTGGTGGACCCGGCGTTGCTGAACCTCGTCGGCGAAGACGAGGCCCTGCACCTCAAAGCGCTGCCGATGTTCCGCGTCCGCGACACGCTCACCGTGGCGATGGCCGAGCCGCAATCGCTGCCGGCCATCGACCGGCTGCGGCAGTTGACCAATTGCAGCATCCGCCCCGTGCTGGTGCTCGAAGGCAACGTCGTCGAGTTCATCAAGAAGCTGGCGTCCAGCACGAACGACATGACCAGCCTGCTCGAATCCGTCTCCGAGAGCGAGCTGGGCGAGGACGTGACCGTCGGCGAGGACGGCCTGACGATCGACCTGGACAAGGCCCACGAAAAGGGGCCGGTGGTTAACCTGGTTCACCGCGTGATCCTCAAGTCCATTCACGACCGGGCCAGCGACATCCATATCGAGCCCGACGTCGATTCCACGCGCATCCGCTGCCGGATCGACGGCGTGCTGAGCGACCTGGTCCAGCCGGCCGGCGACATGCACGCCGGCATCGTGTCCCGCGTGAAGGTCATGTCGCGGATGGACATCGCGGAGAAGCGGCTGCCGCAGGAAGGCCGGCTGCGCGTGATCGCCCAGGGCCGCCAGATCGACCTGCGCGTCAGCAGCATGCCCACGCTGCTCGGCGAGAAGATCGTCATCCGCATCCTGGACAAAGCCAACCTGAAGGTCCGCTTCGAGGACCTCGGCTTCCGACCGGACTCGCTGGCCACGTTCCAGCGGATTCTGCGCCAGCCGTACGGCATGGTGCTGGTCACCGGCCCGACGGGCAGCGGCAAGACCACGACGCTGTATTCGGCGCTGGACCTGCTGCGCAGCCCGGAAGTGAACATCGTCACGGTCGAGGACCCGGTGGAGTATCAGCTCGACCTGATCAATCAGGTGCAGGTGCAGAGCAACATCGGCATGACGTTCGCCCGGGCCCTGCGGAGCATCCTGCGGCAGGACCCGGACATCATCATGGTCGGCGAAATCCGCGACGCCGAGACCGCAAGCGTCTCCGTTCACGCGGCGCTCACCGGCCACCTTGTGCTGGCCACCCTGCACACCAACGACGCGCCCGGCGCGATCGCCCGGCTGGTCGACATGGGCGTCGAGCCCTACCTGCTCAGCGGATCGCTCAACGGCGTGGTGGCTCAGCGGCTGGTGCGAAAGGTGTGCGCCAACTGCGCAACCGAGTATTCGCCCGACGCGACGGTGCTGGCCGACGCGGGCCTGACGGGCGACGCCAGGCACGCCTGGACGCGCGGCGCCGGGTGCGACCAGTGCCACGGCACGGGCTTCGCCGGGCGGGTGGGGATTTACGAGGTGATGGAGGTCACGCCCGCGCTGCGGACGATGATCCACCAGCGGCTGTCCGCCGACGAGTTCCGGCGGGAGTGGCAGAAGGACGGCGGGCTGACGCTGCGGCAGGAAGGCCTGCTGCTGGCCCGCAACGGACTGACGAGCCTGGAAGAAGTGCTCGGCGCGACCCACAGCGACGGCGTCGCGCCGGCGTGAAGGCGATCGTATGAAGCTGGAATTCCGAGCCTACGACAAGGCCGGCCAACTCGTCTGCAACGTGATGGACGCCGGCACCGTCACGGAGGCGATCGATCGGCTGCGGCAGCAGAACCTGCTCGTCGCCGAGATCGCCCCGATCGGCGAGGCGGCCACCGGCCAGGCGACGCGCCGGTTCCGGTTCCCGCGGAGCAAGGTCCGCCGACTGCGCGACCTGGCGATGTTCACCCGGCAGCTTCACTCGCTGGTCCACTCCGGCACGCAACTGGCGCAGGGGCTGGCCGCCCTCGAGCGGCAGAGCCGCGACGTCGAGTGGAAGGAAGTGATCGGCGACCTGCGGGCCCGCATCGAGCGCGGCAGTTCGCTCACCGACGCGATGGCCGCCCACCCCGACCACTTCGATGTCGTCTACCGCAGCATGGTCTCCGCCGGCGAGAGCAGCGGCAAGCTGACCGACCTGCTCGGCCGAATGGCCACGATGACCCGCAAGCGGATCCACGTGCTCAGCATGATCCGCGGGGCGATGGTCTACCCGATCCTGCTGGCGTGCGTGGGGGCAATCGTCCTGACGGTCATGCTGCTGTTCGTGGTGCCGCGGTTCGGCGACCTGTTCAAGACGCTCGGCGCCCCGCTGCCGCCCACGACGGCGTTCCTGGTCGGGTGCAGCGACATCCTGCGAAACTATTGGTACATCGTCGGCGCGGGACTGGCCGGCGCCGTCGTCGGGTTGCGATACTACCTCGGCTCCGCGGCCGGCAAACGCCTGTGCGACCGCATCATCCTGCGGCTGCCCGTCTTTGCGCCGATCGTCAAGAGCTTCGCGACCGCGCGAATCGCCCGGCTGCTCGGGCAAC